>CAVTLU010000025.1:0-180376 GCA_963735545.1 uncultured Acidobacteriaceae bacterium | reverse complement strand
ATCACTGCAAGCTGAGGTTCCCGGGCGCAGCATCTAAGAAGATGGTCCCTGCGGAGGTGACGAAACCATGGGTCTGCGCAAGTGGGTTGAGAGTAACGTTCGATACGGCCGGGAACTCGCGAGTTCGAGCCTGGAGGGAGCAAACTCAGGGCGAGAGGAGTTTCTCGGCGATGCCCGGCTGACGCCACTCTTGGGCGAAGCCGCTGTGAAAGCCATCAAAATTGCCACTATTGGCACGGGTCTCGGGGTGTTGGGCGCTTGCCTCAGCGGAAGAGGCCGGCATGCCCGCCGGGCGCTGGGATTGGGCGTTCTGGGCGGCGCGATCGGCTTCGGCGCAGGCTTCACATGGAAGACGCATGGCCTGGGAGTCAGAATGGGAAGCGGCGCTCTGAGGAACATAAATGTGGTGCGGGCCCGGCGCTGGTTGGAGAGAAATCCTATCGACTATGCCTAGACGGCAGCTGGCAAGTGCCGGTACGCAAACTGGTTGTGCTTTCCGAAAAGCTGTGTTGTAATGCATTGCAGCAATAATATGCTGCACTGCAAAACATGGCAGGCAGGGGGAAGCAAAATGTCCTTCACATTGGAAGGTAAGACTGCGTTAGTTACGGGCGCAGGCCGGGGGATTGGCCGGGCCATTGCGACAAGATTGGCGACCGCGGGCGCCGCGGTGATGGTCAATGATTTGGACGAGCCGGCTTTGAGCGAGACGCAGGGAATGCTGCGCGCGGCCGGCCACCTGGTCGCGCACCTGGCCGGGGATCTTGTTGAACCATCTTTTCCAGATACTTTGGTTAAGGCTACGCTCGAGTCATTTGGTGCACTCGATATCATCGTCAACAACGCCGGTTACAGCTGGGACGGCGTCATTCAAAAAACCACCGACGAGCAGTTTCACGCCATGCTGGAAATCCACCTCATGGTGCCATTCCGAATCATGCGGGCGGCGTCCTGTTATATCCGCGAGACCGCCAAGAACGAAATTGCGCAGGGCAAGCGGGTGATGCGCAAAGTAGTGAACATCACTTCGATCGCGGGCACGGATGGAAACCCCGGCCAGGCCGGCTATTCCTCCGGGAAGGCTGGAGTCATTGGGCTTACGAAGACGATGGCCAAGGAATGGGGCCGTTACAACGTGAATGTGAATGCCGTGGGCTTCGGCCTGATCGAAACCCGCCTGGCGCAGCCGCTCACCGGCGACGAAGCTCACGTGAAGATGAAAGGCCATCGCATTCGCATTGGCGTGCAGCCTCAAATGCTGGATGCGGTGAAGAATTCCTGCCCCCTGGGCAGGCTTGGTACTCCTGAGGAAGCGGCGGGAGCGGTGCTGTTTTTCTGCTCGCCGCTTTCCGACTACGTGACCGGCGAGGTACTGATTTGCGGCGGAGGGTTCCACTTCTAAGCTGAGGAACTCATTGTCGCCAGGCCCCTTCGGCCACGCCATTGGTGGAGGAGGGATTGTGGATCGAATCGAGAACCGAACTTTCGCCGAATTACAAGTGGGCGAATCCGCCAGTATCGCCCGCACACTCACCTACAAAGACATCGAACTCTTCGCGATTATGTCGGGTGATGTGAACCCCGCGCATGTGGATGAAGAGTTTGCCAAGAGCGACATGTTCCACCGGATTATCGCCCACGGCATGTGGGGCGGGGCGCTGATCTCCACTGTGCTGGGCACGCAACTTCCCGGCCCGGGCGCGATTTATCTGGCGCAGTCGCTCAAGTTCCGGCGGCCGGTCTGCATTGGAGACACGCTTACCGTTACCGCCAAGGTAATCGAGAAAACGGCTGAGAAAAACCGCGTCACGCTGGAGTGCCAGGCGATCAATCAGAAAGGCGAGGTCGTCATCAGCGGCACGGCTGAGGTGATTGCGCCCACTGAGAAAATCTCGCGCGAGCGGGTTACTCTGCCGGAGGTCAAGCTGCTTGAGAAAGGCCGGCACTACCGGCAGCTCATTGCGCTGACCCGCGGGCTCACGCCCATCCGCACCGCGGTGGTGCATCCGGTGGATACGGTTTCGCTGCTGGCGGCTGTCGAGGCCTCCAGAGCGGACTCATCATACCCGTCCTGATCGGTCCCGAAGGTAAGATACGTGCTGCGGCGCAGCAAGCGGAGATTGACCTCTGGCCGTATGAGATCGTGAATACCGAGCACAGCCACGCCGCCGCCGAACGCGCGGTCGCGATGGCGCGAGAACACAGAGTAGACGGCTCTGATGAAGGGCAGCCTGCACGCCGACGAGCTGATGCACTTTGTCGACTCGCAACCAGGGCCTGCGAACCGAGCGGCACGTGAGTCACGTGTTTGCCGTGGACGTCCCCAGTTTTCCCCGGCCGCTGTTCATCACCGACGCTGCGGTGAACATCTATCCTTCGTTGGATGAAAAACGCGACATCGTGCAGAACGCGATCGATCTGGCCCATGCCCTGGGTCTGGCGGAGCCGAAAGTTGCGATTCTTTCCGCGCAGGAAAGAGTATCGGCAAAGCTTACCTCCACGCTCGATGCCGCGGTTTTGTGCAAGATGGCGGAGCGCGGTCAGATCTGCGGTGCAGTGCTCGATGGCCCCATGGGGTTCGACGTCGCCGTCTCCGCGCAAGCGGCGAAGGCTAAGGGAGTCGTCTCGCCGGTGGCCGGCTTGGCGGATATTTTTGTAGTTCCCGATCTCGATGCGGGGAACATCCTCACCGAGCAACTTGAGCATTTGGCTGACGCACAAGTTGCGGGGGTGGTTCTGGGCGCGAGGGTGCCTGTCATCTTGACCAGCCGTAGCGAGAACACGCTGGCGCGCTTAGGTTCCTGTGCTTTGGCGTTGCTGCTGGTTCATCATAAGCAAGTGGGCGCGGGGAAGTTGGCGGCACCAGACGGGGTTGAGTTGGTTGCGTGAGGGTACAGGGGAACGCGCGCGTTTGCAGGCTCGCACAAGAAGTCGATACGCTACCGCTCACAGTGCAGACACACTGCAGGCTTTTCGCGGGCGAGGGCGCCCGCGCCACAGCTACACTTTGATCTTAGACCGCGAGCAGAATGCCGTGGTCCGCGAATACGGCAGAAGCTTCGGACTCCGCGCCCGCCTCTTCGACTAGCCGCCTGACCTCAGTCCAGTGCTCCAGGCTGTGCTCATATCCTGAATCGTAGGAAGTCGTGTGCGGGCCATGGGCGATGTTCGTTTCGGCAGATGACTTAGCTGCGTGCTTGTGAACCATCGACTTTCTCCTCGGCACTGCAAGCCAATGACTTTGGCTAGCAGATGACGTCTTTAGTAGCCAAAAGCTTATTCTTCCGCTCAACGGTGATTTGTGACGGTGATCACGGAGCAGTGTGATTTAGAACCGCAAAATCACGATCTGCGGGGGGACCGCGCTCTGCGTTTGGAGGGAGTTTTCCTGGCGCCGGACCGTGAAACCAGAGATTCCAATTCTTCGATCCGCTGCCTGAGTTCGTCGACCTCAGCAGGTTCCTCTTTCTTTCGCGCCGACCGTGCTTCCGACGGACGCGAAGATTCCAGGGGACTTCCTTCCGCAGGCGTGGGCGCACGCATGAAATCAAATGGGCGCGAGCGGCGGCGTTATGGCGCGATAGGCATTCTGATACATGTCGAACACGGCCTTCATGTAGTTCACCGCGCCTTCCTGGGTGGCCCGGCCGGAGGCCACGACCATCTGCCGCAGCACATCGATGGGAAAAGCCGAATCCGGCGCCTTGGCGTGTTCGACGATAATTTGCGTCAGCACCAGACGGGTCGAGATCCTCGCCCGTAGCGGCGTCCACGACCTCGACGTCACGGCCGTCCTTGACCAGTTGCGCCACCTCGTCCAGGTTGATGTAGCGGCTGTTGGTAGTGTCGTAGAGGCGGCGATTTTCGTACTTCTTGATGACGACTTTTGTGGCGATTCACATTCACCTACAATTTTTTGCTTGACATCGCCGGGCGACGGCGTATGATTGCTGCAGTGCAGCATAATTGCAGCACCAATTAATCTTCATAAGGAGCAGAACATGACTACCCCCCATAAGTCAACCAAAGAGCCCCATGAGAAGACCGAAGTAGTGGAGACGTTCATTCCGCTGTACGAGAAGAACGTGGAGCGGCTGGCGGACCTGGAGAAGAAGTCCCTGGAAATGGCCGCCGAGCAGAACGCCGAGTGGATCGAAGCCTGCAAGAAGACCTTCCGTGTAACCCCGGAAACGCCTGGGTTCTTCCTGTTCGATCTGCTGGACCAGACGTTTGAGCGGCTGGTCGAAACCGAAAAGGAAGTCATCGACCTGGCGGTAGAGCAGAGCCACGCGGTCGCCGGGCTGGCGAAGGAGCGGGGTGCCTCAGCCACGAAGACTGGCGGAAGGCGTGACCGCACTATTCCAGCAGCACCGTGGAGCACTCTGTTGCAGCGCAAAAGAAGGTGCTGGATTATTACGCAGAGCAGCATAAAGCCGCCTACGAGACTGCCAAGAAGCAATTCCGCTTCACCGGGAGCCCCGCCGCCGAGGCTTTCCAGAGCGGCATGGACACGCTGATTGAAACGCAGAAGACGATGCTGGACATTGCTTCCAAGCCGCTGAAGCGGTCCGCGGCTGCCTAAGCGGAGGCTATACTGCGACTCAGAGTGGCACCGGAGGTTCCCGCCGCCCGGGCGTGAGCTTCCGGGTAACCTGCTGGCGCGGCTATTTCCTCCGCAACCTGATGCGGAGAAGGAGTCTTCAAATGGCCGAGAACAAAGAAGCGGCGAACGGCAACCAACCCGATCCCATGGGCGCGTTCCGTGAACTGCGCGATACTTACATGGACGTTTGGGCCAAGGCTATGGTGGATGCGGTAAATTCGGAAGCCTATGCCAAGAGCAGCGGCGCCGTGCTGGACACCGTTCTTACCGCATCCGCCCCATTTCGCGAAGCGACCGAGAAAGCCATGCTGCAGGCGCTCCAGCAACTGAGCATGCCGTCCCGGGCGGATTTTGTGAGCCTTGCGGAACGCATGGTCAACGTCGAAATGCGGCTCGACGATATGGATGCCAAGCTGGATCGTGTCGTGGAACTGCTGGTGAAACCGGCGCGCAGGAGCGCCCGGACGACCGGCACCCGCAGGGCGCCGGAGGAGGAAAGGGGCGAGATAAAAATGGCAAACAGCACAGTTGTTACCGACGAACTCTGCGCCCTTGAAGAAAAATTTACAACATTTACCAAGGCGGTAACGACGCGAGTGCCAATTGCGCAGACGCCCAAGGAATTGATCTGGGCGCTGAATAAGGCAAAGCTGTATCGCTACGTTCCGGTTGTGCAGGAAGAGCGGCGTCATCGGGTCCCTCTCTTGCTGGTCTTCGCGCTGATGAACCGGCCCTACATTCTTGATCTCCGGCCCGGGCACAGCTTTGTGGAATTCATGGTGCAGCAAGGCTACGATCTCTACCTGCTCGACTGGGGAGTGCCTGGGATCGAGGACAAGAATCTGAAGTTCGACGACTACGTTCTAGACTATCTGCCGCGAGCCATCCGCAAACTGAAAGCGGTTGCGGGAGTGGAAGAATTCAGCATGCTGGGCTGGTGTATCGGGGCGATTCTGGCCACGTCCTACGCAGCGCTCAAGCCTGACGATGGATTGCGCAACCTCATTCTGCTGACTGCTCCGCTGGACTTTTCCGATAAAGAACATCTCACCTTCGCCCGCTGGGTGGACGAGCGTTACTTCGATGTGGACAAGGTGGTCGCGGCATTCGGGAACATGCCGGGCGAAATGATCGACTACGGGGCCAAGGCGCTGAAGCCGGTCGAAAACTACATCGGGAACTACGTGAAACTCTGGGACAACGTCGAGAATCCGCAGGTGGTTGAGGCTTGGCGGGCCATGAACACCTGGGTCACGGACAACATTCCTCTGGCGGGCGCGACGTTTCGGCAACTCATCGTCGATCTCTACCGGAACGACCGCTTGATGCGGGGAGAGTGGGTGCTTCGCGGCCAGAGGGTCGACCTGAGCCGTATACGCGCGAAGTTGCTGACCGTAATCGCCGGAGCGGATCACATCACTCCGCCGTGCCAGTCGGAGGCGATCCTGTCCAAGGTGAGCAGCACGGACAAGGAAATCTTCCGCGTTCCGGGCGGGCATATCGGTATTATGGCAGGGAGCGGAGCGCACCGGTTGACCTGGCCTCACATTAACGGCTGGCTGGCGCCGCGGTCCAAATAGCTCTTCTTTACGCCGCAGGCACATCATCCTCAGTGGCGGCTTTGGCCTATTGTCTACAGTGGCATACGTCCTTTTGGCATCGGCCATCGGCTGAAGATCGATTGCTGTGACCCCACATCACACCGGATGTGACCCCGATCACAGCCCTCGAATTTGCTATCCCAAACAATAGGAATGGCAGTCGTTTACGAGGACCTTTGTTCAATATCGTTCATGCCGAGTTTATCGCTCCCGGTATCAAACGATTCATCATTGAAGCACCGCGTATTGCTCGCAAGCAGCAACCGGGACAGTTCGTAATCGTGCGGGTTCACGAAGAAGGGGAGCGCATCCCGCTGACTATCGAAGGTTCCGATGCTTACGAGGGGAGCATCCGCATTGTGGTGCAGTCGCTGGGCAAGACGACCCACCTGCTGAATTCACTGAAAACTGGAGACCGAATTCTAGACGTCGTGGGACCGCTGGGGAAGCCTTCTGAGATCGCGAAATTTGGCACCGTGGTTGTGATGGGCGGCGGCGTAGGAACAGCAATGGCCTACCCCACTGCGGCGGCGCTGAAGCGAGCCGGGAATCGCATCATCTCCATCGTGGGCGCGCGCAATAAAGATCTCGTGATTTTCGAGCGCGAGATGCGCGAAGTCAGTGACGTGCTGATGATCACCACCGATGACGGGACGTACGCGGACAAAGGGTTTGTGACCGACAAGCTGCGGCAGCTGATCCAGAACGGCGTACGCATCGATCTGGTGATGGCCGTTGGACCGATTCCCATGATGAAAGCGGTGGCGGATATGACGCGCGGGGAACGCATCCGCACCCTGGTCAGCCTGAACCCGATCATGATCGACGGCACCGGCATGTGCGGGGGCTGCCGCGTACTGGTAGGAGGGAAAAGCGAATTTGCCTGCGTGGATGGACCGGAGTTCGACGCGCATCGCGTGAATTTCGACATACTGGTGCGGCGGAATTCCACCTATCGCAAAGAAGAACAGCAGGCGATGGCGCAATTCGGCCGAGCGCAAGAGACGAAGACGGAGTTAGCCGGTGTTGCGCAAGAACCCGTCTGCGCCAGTGGAGCGATCCGTTGACCACTCCTGCCAAGCCGTCGCTGAATGTCCTGCCACTCAGGGACCGCATGAAAGTGCCGCGGCAGGCGATGCCCGAGCAGGCAGCGGAAGTCCGGGCAACTTGCTTTACCGAGGTGAATCTGGGCTACAGCCCGGAACTGGCGCGCCAGGAGGCGTTGCGTTGCCTGGAGTGCGCCAAGCCAGCCTGCACGGATCGATGTCCGGTCGGCGTAAAAGTGCGCGAGTTCGTGCAGTTGATTGTGGCGGGAGATTTTCTTGCGGCTGCCGCCAAGATTCGCGAAGACAACGTCCTGCCAGCGATTACCGGGAGGGTTTGTCCGCAAGAAGACCACTGCGAGGGCGGCTGCCTGATGGGCAAGAAAGTTAAGCCGCTCGGCATCGGCTATTTGGAGCGCTTTGTCGCCGACTACGAGCAGCGAATGGGAGTTCGTCATCTCGCGAAGGTTCCGCCGACCGGCAAGAAAGTTGCGGTAGTGGGCAGCGGTCCTTCGGGGTTGACGGTGGCCGGCGATCTGGCGCAGAAGGGGCACAAGGTGCACGTGTTCGAGGCGCTCCACGAAGTTGGCGGCGTCTTGGTCTACGGTATTCCCGAGTTTCGGCTTCCCAAACAGATCATCCGCGAGCAAATCGATTACATGCGTGGCATGGGTGTCGAATTCGAAACGGACGTAGTGGTCGGCAGAACAGTGACCATCGACGAACTCATGGGCGAAGAGGGCTACGATGCTGTGTTCATCGGAACCGGCGCCGGACTTCCGGTGTTCATGAATATTCCCGGAGAGCACCTGAACGGCGTCTATTCTGCGAATGAATTCCTTACGCGAATCAACCTGATGAAGGCTTACAAGTTTCCGGACTACGACGAGCCGATGGTGGACCTGCATGGGAAAGACGTGGCCGTAATCGGCGGCGGGAACACAGCGCTGGACGCCATACGTTCGGCGCTTCGGCTGGGCGCGCGCAAAGCCCATGTGATTTACCGCCGCAGCGAGGCTGAAATGCCGGCCCGCGCGGAAGAAGCCAAACACGCGCGTGAAGAGGGAATTGAATTTCACATGCTGACCAATCCGGTCGAGTTTCTGCCGGACGGCGACGGCTGGCTGAGCGCGGTTCGCTGCGTGCGCATGGAGTTGGGCGAACCCGATGCTTCCGGACGCAGGCGGCCGATGCCGATTGCCGGGTCAGAGTTCGATCTGCCGCTTTCGGTGGCGGTGATTGCGATCGGCACCAGCGCAAATCCCATCGTCCAAAGCACCACGCCTGGTTTGGACACGGATAAACGCGGCTATATCCAAGCCGATTCCAGCACGCAGCGCAGCTCGCGCACGGGTGTGTTCGCGGGTGGAGACATCGTGACCGGAAGCGCCACGGTGATTCTGGCGATGGGAGCGGGCCGTAGGGCAGCAAAGTCGATCCACGAGTATTTGACCAGCGGGCAGTGGTGAGGACCAACACCAGAGAGCTGGGCATTTGCCAAGCTCAGCCATGTGACGGCACTCACTCCAGCCGGTATTTTGGGTCACTGCTGCAAGGAGCAGAGCAAGCTGTAATAGATTGTTGCAATGCTCGGAGACATTTGACCGCGCTTTGAACAAAGAGAACCCACGGAGGTGCACAATGATGGACAGCCTGTTCTTCACCGGGTTTGATCCCCTGCATGAAGTGCCTGAGGTGTGTAATGTTTGCTCGTTGCACCCTCCGGTGTTGAGCTATGACTACCGCTTCTGGGATGAGAGCGGAGAGACGCAGAAGACAACAGGCTTCTGCTGCGCGTCATGCGCCGCGGAACTCCTGAAGAAGCTGGAGCAGGCGGAATCGCAGGAATGGGCAGAGGAAGAGGTCGCCCTGGAAAGCGATGCTTATGATGTCACGGAATTCCGCAAACACCGGCTGGCCGCGTTTCCGGGCAGCAAGTAGCGTACTTGCAGTGAGCGTGGTTAGAAGCTGACGGCTTCTTCACGGTTAATAGAGCCGAAAATTAACCTCTACGTTGACTTGGACTGCGACCGCCATTCCATCTTTGTGAGCTGGTTCAAATCGCCATTGTCGAACTGCTTCCAGGGCCTTTTTATCCAGGCCCATGCCCAATGAGCGTTGCACTTGGATATCCCGCGGGCGTCCGTCAGATCCGACTACCAGCCACAGCACGACCGTGCCTTGGTATTTCGCCTTGCGGGCTTCCTCAGAGAACTCTGGGTCTGGTCCATAGATCAGCCGTGGAGCGCTGACCCCACCACCTACGCGGAACACGCCGCCGCCGATGCCACCTCCCCATCCAGGTCCGACGCCAGGACCCCGTCCTGAGCCGACGCCGCCCCCACTGCCGCTGCCGATTCCACCCCCTGATCCTGTTCCGTTGGAAGGAGGTCCCATGACGGTCGACAGGGGATCTCCCAGAACCGCCGAATGAGGCAGCGAAATCTCAGGTGGAACCACAACCGTCGGCTCCGCCGTCAATTTTGGATTCTGATTGCGAACCACCACCATCGGAGGCACGATCTGCTGCCAGAAGGATTTGGGCAAGCCTCCCTTGGATGCGGCGAGCTTATCGTGATCCCCACCTCCACCTCCGCCACCTACGGTGCGCAGCGAAGGTGGCAAGACGTAAGGGTCGATCGCGGCACTGATATCAATAACAGTGCTGCGGGGAGGCAGTAGCTGCTTCCCATGCTCTCCCACAAAGCGGATGGAGATTACGATCAAAACCGCCGAAAACAAGTGAAGGGCAAAAGAGAGAAGAAAGGGCCCCAAGCGGCGCTGGGCCTCTCCCCCGTCGCCTAACAGAGTCAGGGTAATAGTGCCGGTTGACGCAGTTTGGCCACGGGGCTTGAGAGCCCGCGCGGTCGGACCGAGAGCAGCCGGAAGCATGATCTTCGCCTCTGCCGCCGGAGTGGCTAGCTTGCGTGCCGGTGCCTGTCGACTACCAGTTCGCGGTGCTCACGCCGGAATCTTTCGGCGATGTGGCAATTCCAGCAGACCGGCGAGTAGGTTGAAAGAATCTCGGGAAGCTGCTCCGGTCGCCCTTCATTCCACTGCAGCGTCTTCCCATCAGGCCCGCGCAGTGCCGGCACATGATCCAGATGGTGCAGCTTACCTAAGGGCTGGTGGCAAACGGCGCAACTCTTATCTTCGTACCAACTGGAAACGATGTTCCACACCAGGCAGTTGTCGGGATCGGCCTCGACCTGCCGCAAGCATTCCTGACCGCAATCCTGGCGTTCCGGCCAGCGCGAGCACTGGCGCAAGCGGAGCGTCGGGTCGCCTAAGAGCGCTCCAGCCGCAGCCTGTCCGGCGGCAACTTCCACGGCGGCTGTTTTGTGAGTCTCGGGACAAGTGATAAGCCGCTTGCCGCGGTAGGTAAAGTAGGCACGCACTACCGGGACGAAGCGGAATAAAAGGACTCCAACCACCACTACGACGACGCCAATGGCGAAGAGAGTTGTCGCTGTCATATGGCACCTCCGCGATGGCCCCGAAACTCAATCTGCGCGAGGCCCTCAGACTCTCATGCGAACATAAGCATTGTGTTGCCTTAGCCCCGGGGAACGCGGTGTCTGCTGTCACTGGCAGTTGTGATTGTGATCATCCTCAAGTATGTTTAAATACCGTCTAACATCGCGGCTCTTCCTTGACCCTACAGGCGGAATTTTTTTCGCCAACCCTCGACCGTCCTCGTTTATGGTGTAATCGTTTACCCCGAAACTTGAAACGACAAGAATCAGTCACAGGAAGAGGAGACGCATGATCCACGAGATCAGTCGGGGCTTGCTGATTGCCGCTTGCGGGATTTCGTTCTTATGGTCGTCCGTGCGCGCCACGGCCGCGCCAACCACGATTGACATCGCGGGCCAGAGGCGCATCAGCTTCAATGAGGGGTGGCGTTTTCTGCGGGGCGATGCCGTGGGCGCGGAAAGCCCTGGCTTTGACGATTCGCACTGGACCAAACTTCGATTGCCCCACGACTGGGCGATTGAGGGCCCCTTCGATCCACACCTGAATCCTCATACTGGCGCCTTGCCAATCTTCGGCACGGGATGGTATCGCAAGACTTTTGTTCTTCCTGACGACGCCAAAGGCCGCTTCTTCCGCATCGAATTTGACGGAGCAATGTCCAACGCCGTGGTCTGGCTGAACGGGAAGGAGTTGGGTGGCCGGCCCTACGGATACAGCAGCTTCTCGTTTGATCTGACTCCCAATCTGTACTTTGACGGAAAGCAAAACGTGCTGGCGGTGAGGCTGTCGCCGGAGGACCACTCCTCGCGATGGTATCCCGGCGCCGGTATTTACCGAAATGTATGGCTCACGGTTACGGGCGCGGTACACGTAGCGCACTGGGGAACGTACGTCACTACTCCCAAGGTGTCCGACGATGAAAGTTCCGTGCAGGTAAAGACGGAGATCGAGAATCGATCATCCCAGGGTGCGAAAGTGGTTCTCCGAACCTCCATCCTGGATGAATCGGGCCAGCAAGTGAGTCAAACCGAAAACCACACCAAAGTGCCGGCATCAGGCGCGCGGGCTGTCACGGCCAAGCTGTCAATCCACGGCACTCATCGGTGGGATGTCGATCATCCTTATATGTACACCCTGGTCAGCGAGGTGTTGGACGGAACGCAGGTGGTGGATCGATATCTGACTCCATTCGGCGTTCGCACGATTCACTTCGACCGCGAGCGGGGTTTTCTCCTGAATGGCCGGTACCTCAAGCTGAAAGGGGTGTGTCTGCATCACGATCTAGGGGCGCTGGGAGCGGCGGTGAATCGCCGCGCGACTGAGCGCCAGTTGCAGATCATGAAAGCGGCGGGTGTGAATGCGATCCGCACCAGCCACAATCCGCCGTCGCCGGAGTTGCTGGAATTTGCCGACCGATTGGGCCTGATGGTGATGGATGAGGCTTTCGACATGTGGCGCATCCCCAAAGTGCCGAACGGCTACAGCAAGTATTTCGATGAGTGGTCGGAGCGCGATGTGCGTGACATGGTGCGGCGCGATCGCAATCACCCCAGCATTATTCTGTGGAGCATCGGCAACGAGGTTCCCGAACAGCACGAACCGGATGGCTGGCGGCAAGCCAAGCGGCTGACGCGCTTTTTCCACCAGGAGGACCGCACTCGTCCGACGACTTCAGCCTTCAACGAGTGGGACTTTGCCATTAAAAATAAGCTGGCCGCGAACGTCGATATTCCGGGGTTCAACTACCAGCCCATGCACTACGAACTGATCATGCGAGAGCATCCGAAGTGGATCATCTTTGGCTCGGAAACGGCTTCGTGCGTCAGTTCGCGTGGGACGTATCAAATTCCGTTGGTGAAGTACGAAAAGGATCCTTCGTTGCAGCTCAGCGGCTATGACATCATTGCGCCGCATTGGGCCTACTGTCCGGATTTGGAGTTCATGTATCAGGACCGCTTACCAAACGTGCTGGGCGAGTTTGTGTGGACGGGATTCGACTACATCGGAGAGCCGACTCCATACTTCGGCCGGGACACCGACAACAGTCATGACTGGCCTGCGCGCAGCTCATATTTCGGGATGGTCGACCTCGCAGGCTTTCCCAAGGACCGCTACTATCTTTATCAGAGCGAGTGGCTGAGCACGCCGATGGTGCACGTTCTGCCTCACTGGAACTGGGAGGGGCGTGAGGGCCAGAACATTCCGGTGATGGTTTACTCCAACGGGGATGAGATTGAACTCTTTCTGAATGGCAAGTCCCTGGGCAGGAAAAAGCGATTTTCGGAGCCGGTGGAATTGCCCGTGGGGCCGAAGGTCAGCGCCGACGGCAAGTTACTCAGCAAGTATCGTCTGCTGTGGCAAGTGCCATACCAGGCCGGGGTTTTGAAGGCGGTCGCATACCGCGATGGAAAAGAAGTGGCCAGCGATGAAGTCCGTACCGCTGGCCCTCCGGCAAAGATTGAGCTGGTTCCGGATCGTGGCGTGATCCAGGCAGATGGCGACGATCTCTCCTTTATTGCGGTTCGAATCGAGGACAAAGATGGAGTCTTGTGCCCAGTGGCGGACAATGAAGTAAACTTCACCGTTACCGGCGACGGGCAGATTGCCGCTGTCGACAACGGGAACGCCGCAACGGTTGAGCCATTTCACGCCTCATCGCGGAAGGCGTTCAATGGCTTGGCACTTTTGATTGTTAGGTCCAGTTCGGGTGAGCCGGGGAAGATTCACGTTGCGGCAGCATCGCCAGGTTTGGCCGAGGCAGAAGTAGACCTCACGAGTCAGAATACGTCCGCGAGTGCAGCAAGTATCTACTGATTGGTCGCGGTGCGGTCTCAGCGCAATGTGACCGTAGGAGAATGCGAACAATGTTCTCGAAAAACCGGCGAAAATTCTTGCGTCAGGCCGCGAACGCGGGAATGGGTCTTTCCGCGAGTCTTGTACTGAGCCGTTTTTCGTCCGCTCAAGGCTCGATGAACTCTGGCGACCTCAGCCGGATTTTCCTCGATTCCCGCCGTACCATCGCGCCGCTCGATCGCAACCTGTTTGGTTCGTTCCTGGAGCACTTGGGGAGAGCCATCTATGAAGGCATCTACGATCCTGGATCGAGTCTGTCGGACGCAAACGGTTTCCGCAAGGATGTGATGGATGAGGTGCGTCAGTTGGGCGTTCCTATCGTTCGCTATCCGGGCGGCAACTTCGTTTCTGGTTACAACTGGCTGGATGGGGTTGGACCCAAGCAAGATCGTCCGCGCGTCCTGGATAAGGCATGGAACAGCATCGAAACCAACCAGTTCGGGACCGATGAATTCATGGCGTGGTGCAAGGATGTACGGGCGAAGCCTCTGATGGGGCTCAACCTCGGTACCGGAACGCCGGAGAAGGCTGCCGCTCTGGTCGAATATTGCAACATAGAGAAGGGAACGAAGTGGAGTGACCTAAGACGGAGTCACGGCGTCGAACAGCCTTACAAAGTGGAACATTGGTGTCTGGGAAACGAAATGGATGGCCCCTGGCAGATCGGACACATGACGGCGGCCGAATATGGCATGAAGGCTCAGGATGCCGCGCGCCAGATGCGCGACGTGGATTCGTCGTTGAAGCTCATCGCTTGCGGATCGAGCGGCCCGGGAATGCCCACGTATCTGGAATGGGATCGCGAGGTTCTCGAACTCTGTTATGAGTACGTCGATGGGCTGTCCTTGCATCGCTACCTTGGTAACACAAAGGAAGAAACCGGCGGCGACAGTTCGAAGTTCCTGGCCCTGAATTTGAGTATGGAAAAACAGATTGCGGAAACGCTGGCGGTGTGCGATCTGGTGCGCGGACACAAGCGTTCACTGAAAAAACTCTGGCTCTCCTTCGATGAGTGGAATGTCTGGTACCGGGCTCGCGGCGGCGACGCTGGAAGTGGGCATCGGCAAGTAGCCCCCCATATGCTGGAAGAGATCTACAACCTGGAAGATGCGCTCCTCGTCGGGGGGCTGTTGAATTCGCTGATACGGAATGCCGATCGCGTGAAGATTGCTTGTTTGGCGCAACTGATCAATGTAATTGCTCCCATCATGACCAACGCGAACGGGTTGTTCCAACAGACGATTTACTATCCGTACAGTTGGGCATTGCAATTTGCCCGCGGCACCGTCCTCAGTTTACTGGTGGAATCGCCGACCTACGAGGTCTCGGGAATGGGGCAGGTCCCGTATCTGGATGTGGCCGGAACTTTGAGCCAGGAAGATGGAAAAACTGCGATCTTTATTCTCAATCGCGACCTGGTCAAGCCGCATGCGGTTGAGATCGATTGGCAAGACGGGGCTCCGGGCCGGGTCGTGAGTTCCACCGTGCTGACGGGGGCCGACTTAAAAGCATTCAACAGCTTTGAAACTCCCCAGCGCGTTGTTCCTCAAGCGGCGGACAAGCCTGTAACCGCCGGCGGGAAAACGAAGTTCGAGGTTCCCGCGCGTTCCTACACTGTGATTCAGTGGGCTGCTTGATTCGCGAACTGGGTGTCACGAGACCCTTAGCATGAAATACCGAACCCTTGGCCGCACGGGCTGGAACGTTTCGGAAGTTAGCTTCGGCGCTTGGGCCATAGGCGGAGCGTGGGGACATGTGTCCGACGAAGACGCTCTAGCCAGCCTGCACAAGGCGATCGACTGCGGAGTCAATTTCATCGATACCGCCGATGTGTACGGCGACGGACGCAGCGAACGCCTGATCGCCCAGCTCAGGAAGAGCCGCAAAGAGCCAATCATCGTAGCTACCAAAGCCGGGCGGCGCCTGCCACGCCAAACCGTCGAAGGCTACAGCCGGCAGAATCTGACGGCGTGGGTAGAAGACAGCCTGCGCAATCTCTCAAGCGACAGCATCGACTTGCTGCAGCTCCACTGCCCTCCGACGGAACTCTATTCCCACGCTGATATTTTCGGGCTTTTAGATGATCTGGTGAAGGCAGGGAAGATTCGCTATTACGGCGTGAGTGTTGAGAAGGTGGAGGAGGCCGTCAAGGCGATCGAGTTTCCCAACGTGCAGACGGTGCAGATTATTTTCAATTGCTTCCGCCAGCGGCCGGCCGAGGCGTTCTTCCCGCTGGCGAAACAGAAGCAGGTCGGCATTCTGGCGCGGGTGCCGCTGGCCAGCGGATTGCTCACCGGCAAACTACGTGCCAATTCAGCTTTCGCCGCCGACGACCACCGTAACTTCAATCGCCACGGAGAAGCTTTCGACGTAGGCGAGACTTTCTCGGGAGTCGACTACGAGGTCGGCCTCGCCGCAGTCGAAGAAATCCGTGGGCTTTTGCCTCCCGGTGTCTCCATGAGCCAGTTTGCCTTGCGATGGATTCTTATGTTCGATGCCGTCACCTGTGCTATTCCCGGCGGCAGGCGCTCCGAGCAGGTGGCCGAGAACTGCGGGGCTGCGGATTTGCCGTCCCTCACGAGCGAGACGATGGCCGCGGTCCACCGTATCTATGATCAGAAGATTCGCCCGCTTGTGCATGACCGCTGGTGACTTTTCAACCCTGCAACACGTCGCAAAGCAGAAGCGACAGTTTTCCATCCTCCAAAACAGGCGAAGCCATCGAGATATCAGCGCAACTCTTCAGCACCCAATCCGCTCCGGCTGCGTAGAGTTCTGGTGCCGGGATCGACGTGGTGAGCGCAATCACCCGCGTACCCGCCGCCTTGCCGGATTTGATCCCGGTGGGAACGTCCTCCACGACCAGGCATTCTTCGGGCGCAAAACCCAGGACGGCAGCGCCTTTGAGATAAGGGTCAGGCGCCGGTTTTCCGTTCTTGATGTCGTTCGAGGTGACCAGGCGAGCAGGCTGTGGCAGCGAGGCCGCCCGCAGGCGGACTTCGGCTAAAGGCCTAGTCGAAGAAGTGACGATGGTCCATCGATCAGATGGAATTGCCCGTAAAAGATCGACGGCGCCGGGCAACGCGATGACGCCCTCCAGGTCCGCGACCTCACGCCGCTCAACTTTTCGATTCTCCGCCTGGTGATCGGCGTGTGGAAGATAGTCCCGAACCGTCGCCAGACTAGGGCGGCCATGCGCCCTGCGTACGACTTCTTCTGGATTGAATCCATGCTCGATGGCCCATTGCCGCCATACGCGAGCCACAGCCGGCGTGGAGTTGATTAGAACGCCGTCCATATCGAACAGAACAGCGCTGCAGGTGACTTCAGTCGAGGGGACTACAGCCCGGGGTTTCTGCAGTGAATTGTCTCCTGCGATTCAGATAGGTCTATGGTCAGCGGTATTGCGAACTCTGAACGTGTATTCTATCGCATAGAACTAACAGCATGCCGCTCCGAACAAAGATCAACTTGTGGGCTTCTCCGGGATTAGTCCTCGGACTTTTGTTTTTGACCAGCGCGTTTTCATCGGCGCAACCGGCTCCGCAAAGGGTCAGCATTCAAGTTCATTTCGATCAATCGGACGGACCTCTCCCTCCGACGTGGAACTACTTTGGGTACGACGAACCGAACTATACGTACGCACCGAACGGAAGGAAGCTGCTCGGCGAACTAGCTGCGCTCAGTCCGGTTCCGGTGTATGTACGCGTTCACAATATTTTCACTACTGGTGACGGATCCTCGTCCCTGAAGTGGGGTTCGACTAACGTCTATACGGAAGATGCGTCTGGGGAACCTATCTATAGCTGGGCGATTCTGGATCGTATCTTCGATACATTCCACGCGCTTGGTATCAAACCCCTGGTGGAAGTCGGCTTCATGCCGGAGGCGCTCTCCACGCATCCTGAGCCGTATCGCCACAACTTTCCGCAGGGAACCATTTACACCGGATGGGCTTATCCGCCCAAGGATTATGGGAAGTGGTCGGAGTTGGTCTTCCAATTCGTTCGTCACCTGCGCGAGCGCTACGGTGAAGCCGAGGTCAAAACCTGGTTGTGGGAAGTTTGGAATGAACCGGACATCGACTATTGGAAAGGCACGCCCGAGGAGTTTTTCAAGCTTTACGATTACGCCGCCGCTGGAATCCTGCGAGCGCTTCCGGGGGCGGTGATCGGCGGCCCGGATAGTACTGGACCGGCAAATCCCAAGGCGGCGGAATTCTTAAGGCAGTTCCTCGATCATTGCGCCAGGCAAAAGAACTACGTAAGCGGCAAGACGGGATCGCGTTTGGATTTCATTAGTTTTCATCCCAAGGGATCGACCAAGTGGCTCGGCGATCACGTGCAGATGGATATCGCGCGGCAACTGGCTTCTGTTGAACAGGGCTTCAGGATTGTGAGGTCTTTTCCGGAGTGGCGGCGGACTCCAATTATTCTTGGAGAATCCGACCCCGAAGGCTGCGCTGCGTGTTCCGCCAAGGAGCGCCCGCAGAATCTCTATCGCAACGGCCCATTGTTCGCTTCCTATACCGCCGAGATGCTGAACAATATTCTTGCTCTGGCCAGCCGTGAAGGCGTCAATTTTCGCAGCGCCGTAACCTGGTCGTTTGAATTTGAAGACCAGCCGCTGTTTGCGGGGTTCCGGGAACTTGCCACCAACGGTGTGGACAAGCCGATTCTGAATGCATTCCGAATGTTCGGTCTGCTGGGCGCGGAGCGAGTGAAAGTGGATAGTTCAGGGGCAGTGCCGGCGGATCAGATTGCCCGGTCCGGCGTGCGCGGGCAGCCCGACATCAACGCTCTGGCTGCACGAAACAAACACGACGTCGAAATCCTGCTGTGGAATTACTGCGACGATGATGTTCCCGCTCCCGACGCCGTCATCGACATGGCCGTGAGCGGTCTGCCGGCCAACGTTTCTTCGGGGCTGGTTGAACACTTCCGCATTGACGCGCGCTACAGCAACGCCTTCACTGTGTGGAAAGAGATGGGGTCACCCGATACCGCCTTGGGAGCACAGTATGAGACCCTTCAAGCCGCAGGGCAGCTGCAACTGCTGAATTCGCCGGCGTGGATATCTTTGCCGGGCGGCAATGCGCATCTGCAATTCAGCCTGCCGCGCGAAGGCCTCTCACTGGTGCGGATTTCGTGGTAAGACTTTGCAGGGATAAAAGCGATCGTAGGAGTCAAATTCTCTATGGCCATCGTGGTAGGAGTCGATTTCGGCACACTGAGCGTTCGCGTCTCCGTCGTAGACAGCGAGCGTGGACTTCTCCAAAGCGCTGTCGCCGAATATCCGCTCCACCGTAAGCGCGAAGATCCGGAATACGCTACGCAATCTCATGCGGACCACATGCGTGCGCTGGCGGAAGCCACGCGCGAAGCAGTTACCAAGGCTGGGATATCCGGCGCCGAAGTGCAGGCAATCGCCCTCGATACAACTGGTTCCTCCGTCATTCCGGTGGGCAAGGATATGCAACCGCTGGGCGAGTACTACCTCTGGTGTGATCATCGTGCTAAGGGAGAAGCGGCTGAGATCACGGACGCCGCCCGTCGCGAGGGACTGGAAGCCATCCAATGGTGTGGTGGCGTTTACTCGGCGGAGTGGGGATTCTCGAAGTTGCTGCACTGGCTGCGGCATAATCCATCGCAGCGGCCGGAATTTGTTTCCGCCTTCGAGCACTGCGACATGGTTGCGGCGACCTTGTGCGGCATTACCGATCCGCGCAAGGTGAAGCGCAGCGTTTGCGCCATGGGTCACAAATGGATGTGGAATCGCGCCCTCGGGGGTCTGCCGCCTGAGCAATTTCTCATCAAGGTCGATCCTTTGCTCGCCGGGGTTCGCGAAAAGCTAGACGGCGAATATGCAACTTCCGATCAGCTTGCCGGGACGCTGTCCCACTACTGGGCCGAGCAACTTGGTCTGAAGGAAGGCATCCCGATTCCCGTAGGCGCCTTCGATGCGCACTGGGATGCCATCGGCGCGGGTTGTCGCACCGACGACATGGTCAACGTCATTGGCACGTCGACTTGCATCATCGGCATCACTCCGTCGGTGAACCTGGTGCCAGGGGTGTGCGGCGTGGTGCAGGGAAGCGTTCATCCCCAGCGCACCGGGATCGAAGCCGGGCTTTCCGCGGTCGGCGATATTTTCAACGCGATCGCTTCCCGCGCGGGAACTGACGTCCGGACCTTGAGCCAGGGGCTCGAAAATTATC
Source organism: uncultured Acidobacteriaceae bacterium (assembly GCA_963735545.1). Classification (GTDB taxonomy): domain Bacteria; phylum Acidobacteriota; class Terriglobia; order Terriglobales; family Acidobacteriaceae; genus PALSA-270. Next base: position 160,582 of record CAVTLU010000025.1, on the reverse strand, counting down.
GCGCCGGTCAGACCGGTTTGCTCCGCATGACTTGGGACAACGGAGATCGAACCGTACTGGTGAATCCAAACCTGCGAGGCGTCACGTTGGGTTGGAATCTTCAGAGCACTGCGCAGGACGAATTGTTTGCCGCCATCGAAGGAACCGCCTTCCACACCCGTGTGATCCTGGACCGAATGGAGGAGCACGGCGTGCACATCAAGCGGGTGATCAACGCAGGAGGCATTCCCCAAAAGAATCGTGTTCTCAATCAGGTCTACGGGAATGTTCTGGGCAGGCCGGTGCTGGTTCCCAGTAAGAGTGTGGTGAGTCTGGGCTCCGCTATTTTCGCCTTCATGGCCGCCGGCACCTTCAAGAGCATCGAGGAAGCTCAAGATGCGATCTGCCCGCCCCACCAGTCCTTTGCTCCACAAACGGCGGAGCAGGGCGTGTACGAAGATCTCTATCCTCTTTACGAGCGGTTATATTTCGGACTCGGGGAACCGCGCGGCGCATTCGGCGATGTGCTGCCGACCTTGATCCAGAAGGCTAGGCGAGTGCACTGACCGGACGTCTCTTGGGAAAGCGACCCAGATAAATACTTCGAGACGACAACCCCCCAGGCGCTCGCAGCATCTTCTCGATTGCACCATCTGGGCACATTCTGGCATCTTAATCACATGGAAAAAAGGGGGAAACATGGAAACTGTCAGCGGAGTCTTCAGCAACCGATCGAATGCGGAGCGCGCTGTAGAACAGGCTCGCACTGTGGGCGTGCCGGCGGACAAGATCACCTTGTTAACTCCTGGCACCATCGAGCAAATCAATAAGGAATTACAGACAGTCCCGGTCGTGACCACGGAACAACCTGGAATGGCAAGGGGCATAGGCGCTGTCATCGGTGCGGCTGCAGGGATGGCGGGGTTCCCGCTGCTCGCTGCCGTAGTACCCGGAGTCGGTGCGATCACGGCGGTTGGCCTTCTGGGCATGGCGGTTCTTACCGCAGCAGGAGCAAGCATTGGAGCGGGCGCCGGAGCCAAGCTCGAAAATTCCATGACTGAGGGATTGCCCCAAGACGAAATCTTCGTTTATGAAGATGCTCTGCGGAGGGGCCGGAGCGTGGTCATCGCCTTGTCGGACGAGGGAGCCTCCGCAGCACTTCTCCGGGAATTGTTGCGAGCGGAGGGAGCAGAGACGATTGACGCGGCCCGCGATCAGTGGTGGATCGGCTTACGCGATACCGAAGCGGAGCATTATGTGAAGTCTGGCGGAAACTTTAAGAATAGTAATGAAGAACAGTTCTACCGGCTCGGCTTCGAATCCGCCCTTCACGCCGGCACCCGATGCAAGGAATTTGATCAGGTGTCGAGCGAAATGACGGCCGCTCTGGAGACGGTTCAAAGCAAGTATCCGAATGCGAATGTTGAGGAGCCTTTCACGCGAGGGTATCAGCGCGGCCGCGGATACTACCAACAGCTGTGCGATCAATCAAAGGCCGCCTAGATTCCATCTTGCATTTCGGCGCCGCTGACCGCGAACAAGGTTCACTTTTCGGAATCGCCGGGGCGTGAGGAATTCTCGTTCTCCTCGTCCGTGTCGGTGGCAGGTGGCGCCGCGGCCGATTGCTCCTCCTCAACCGCGCGCAGATATTCTGGGCGGCTCTCCCGGTAATGATCCGCCCGGACTTTTCCGTTGAGCCAAGCCATATCCATGGGGTAAACAGACGGGTCAAAAATTACCATGTAGAAGTGCCACAGCAGAATAGAAAACGTGGCCAGAACGGCTTCGTAGTAGTGAACCGCTGTCGCCGCATCCGACACCCACTTGGGAAAGTGGCGTAGCGTGAAGTTGTTAAACCAGAGCAGGAAGCCGGAGACCATCATCAGGAACGTGCCCCACATAAAGGCCCAGTACTCCAGCTTTTCCGCGTAATTGAATCTTCCGAACTGGGGCGCCGTCTTGGAGAGACCAAGGTTGTAACGGAAAACCTGCAGCAGATCGGTTACGTCTTTCAGCTGTGGGAACATCGCTTTCACGAATCCGCGCTCGCCCGGTTTCAGTGCGAGATAAGCGATGTGAAATCCCATCGTGGCGACCAATACGACAGCTGCCGCGCGATGCAGCGCTCCTCGAAATGCAAAGCCCCCTTCCCAATGCAGCAACGGCTGCGCCCACACTGCCTCTGGATATTTGAGAGCAAAACCGGTTACCACCAAGGTTGAGAAGCTCACGATCAGGCCCCAGTGCACCAGCAGGAAGTATTGATTCATGCGCACGACCTGCAGTCCCGGCTGAGGTCGCAGACGCCGGCGGACGAGCTTCGACACAAAGTCCAGAAGGTTGTGCAGCGTCATGAATCCGAGGGTGAGCGGGATCAGCACCCAATAAATCATGCGGATGGACTTGACCACGGGATGCGCCGGCCCGGTCGAAGTCTGCACGTGGACGGGGCCGATTGCGAAATGCTCGCCCGCTCCCTCATGGCAATTGCCGCAGGTCTTCGGGAGGTTCGCGGGATTCACGGTCGAGCGCGGGTCGCGAGCCGGAAAAATATTGTGGACTCCGTGACAGGACGCGCAGTTGGCTACGGTCTGGGAACCGCCACGCTCCGCCAGGCCATGATAGCTGTCAGCGTACGAGGGAACGCGATCGGCGGGGAGGTTGTAGCGCACCACCAGGCGCTCGTCGCTGTGACAACGGCCGCAAGTCACCGTAGAAACGCGGGCTGCGTTGACTAGAGAAGCCGGCTCTTTTGGGCCGAGGATCAGATGCTCCCCGTGGCAATCACTGCAGACCGGGGCGTCGGATTCGCTGGCCTTCATGGCTTGCCCGTGAACACTTTCAAGATAGGTCTTGGCAATGTCCGAGTGGCACTGCCCGCAGGTGGCGGCAATGTTCCAGTGATTGATCTTGGAGCGAGTATCGCGCGCCGGGAAGATGCCATGGCTGCCGTGGCAGTCCGAGCAACTTGCAGCCTGCTCGTTTCCTGCCGCCACTGCTCTGCCATGCACGCTTTGGCGATAAAGCTCGATGGGATGAGTGAAGGGAATTTTGTGCCGCGACAGAAAGCCTTGATTGCTGTGGCAGGACGCGCATGTGTCGGGCAGGTTTTTCTTTGCCACACGCGAAGCGGCGTCGCTCGAAGCGTTAATTTCGTGTACCGGGCCATGGCAGGAGGCGCAGTTGGGAGCGTCAGGGTCCCCTCGCGCCGCTGCTTGTCCATGAGTGCTGGCGCGGAATTGCTTTACTTCATCCGCGTGGCACTCGGCGCATTTTGTGGGCATCAGCTGCGCAGCCGGCCGTACCTCATGGGGATCACCGTGACAGGATTGGCAGGCGTCGTCGCCGAGTACGCTATGGATGCTGCTCGCCATGTGAGTGGCTTCATCACTATGGCAGGTCGAACATTGGACCTTCACGATTTTGGCGGGATGGGGAAAATCCTTGATCGTCGTGTGGCAATCAGTGCAGGCCAGGATTCCGTGGACGCTGGCAGAGTGTTTGGCAGGATCAATCGAAACGCTCTTGCCCGCGGCGGAAGTCATTCCCGGCTGGCCGTGGCAGGCCAGGCAATTCTCATCTTGCTTCGGAGGAGGAGATGTCTTCGAGTGTGCTGGCGCCGCCGCTACGATTAGGAACGTGGAGGCGAGAAGCACCAGGCCCGGAAGAGCGGAAGGGTGTTGCCGGACGACGATCGGTTTGCGGCTTTTTCTCACCGACGCTGGGCCATCCGGGATTCGCGCATTGGATTCACTGTACAAAGATATCTCGAGGCGCCAGCGTGAAGAAGTGGCTTACCGGCTTCTGTGCAAGTGAAGAATGAATCCGAAGCCGCTATCCTCAAAGAGGCGACGCTGCTCACCTCAAGGCGCCGCACGATTCACTACCAGTCTAATCGATCATTCTTACAGGATCTTCCGCGCCCACGTACATGGATTCCTGTAATCAGGATTCCTCCGATATTTCCGGCACCAAACTGCCCATCCAAACAAGAAAAATTTATACAGTGCACAACAAACTTTTGTCGTGCAAAAGCCATGATTTCCCCGACTTCTTCGACATGCGCATGCGGGTTTTCAACGGTTTGGCTTCACTTCTGGTTTTGGAAAGACAAATGCATTGAAGCAAATCTGTTCGCTAGCTGGTATGCGCGCCACGCGATCCCAGGCCCCTCATCGGCGGCAGCCAGCCATTCTTGACGTTCAGTACAAATCTCTGTGGAGGAATAAGCATGAAAAGCATTCGCAGTCGTGTGCAATTTTGCAGACCTTCTGTTGTGCTGCCGGTTTTCCTGCTGATCTTGTTTACCGCAGGGTCCGCGACCGCCCAGAATTGGGCGCCGACTTCAACCCAGGCAATTGGCCCAGCGCTCGCCAACGCGATCGTGCAGGGACCGTTGCCCGATTCCACTCCAATCCACGTCAACGTGGGGCTGCAGATACAGAACCGCGATGCGTTGGTCGCGTACACCAAGCACATCACTACGCCGGGCGATGCCATTTACGGTCAGGAACTCGAGCCGGCGGATTTTAGCGCGAGCTACGCTCCGTCCAGTGCGCAAGTACAGGCCGTGGTCAGCTATCTGAGCAACACGGGTTTCAAGAATATTCAAATCGAAGCCAACAACTTGATGATCTCCGCTGACGGAACAGCTCTGAGCGTCCGGCAGGCGTTCAACACACAGCTAGGAGCCTTCCTGGTGAACGGCATGTCGGTGTACGCAAATCTGGATGCCGCCCAGGTGCCCGAGGAACTGAGCGGCATTGTGGGAGCGGTGCTGGGGCTGAACAATGCCGCCAAGATGAGTTTCCCTATCGAAAAGCACGCCCTCAGCATTCCCAATTTTCCCGGGGCGTACCGTCCCCAGGACCTTTGGACTTCCTACGACGTAGGGACCGCAACCGGCTCCAGGACTGCGATCGCGATCTTCGCCGAGGGTGACGTTAGCGGAGTGGTCAGCGATCTGCGTCTCGCCGAAACCAACAACAAGTTGCCAAAGGTGCCGGTGAAAGTAGTTCAGGTAGGGCTCGCGAGTCCCGATACTGCAGGCGCCGATGAGTTCGATATGGATACGCAGTATTCCACCGGCATGGCCGGGACCGTTTCCACTCTGTACATCTACACCACAACTTCTCTCACTGACTCCGATGTTGCGCTGATGTTCAACCACTTTGCGGCGCAAAAGCTGGCGCGCGCCGGGAGCGCTTCTTTCGGGCTTTGTGAAGCTTTCGCCTTTCTCGACGGTTCCATGCTGGTGGACGACAACGCATTCCTCGAAGCTGCCGCGCAGGGGCAGACTGTATTTGCCTCGACGGGCGACAACGGTTCTTCCTGCGGGGTTGCGGTGGGGGTCAATGGCGTGCCGGGTTTGGGCGCGCCCATGGTCGAGTACCCGGCGGCATCGCCCTATGTAATTGGCGCGGGCGGCACCACGCTGGTGACCAACAGCGATAACACATACAACACCGAGATCGCGTGGAACGCTGGCGGTGGCGGGCTCAGCCAGTTTGAGCTGTCTCCTTATTGGCAGGCTTCGGTGAACGTAGCGTCGGCGGTGGGCCGGGGAGTTCCAGATATCGCAATGGATGCTGATCCGAACAGCGGCGTGTACATCTGGCTGGATGGCACCGAACAATGCTGCTATGGCGGCACCAGCCTTTCATCTCCATTGGCCTTGGGAGTCTGGGCGCGATTGCAGAGTTCCCATCTAAACCAGCTGGGAAATGCCGGTCCAGTCTTTTACAAAGGGGCGACGCCAGTTCCGAGTCCCGCTTCGCCGCCCGGGTTCCACGACATCATCGTGGGTGGTAATGGATTGTTCGTGGCTCTGCCCGGATACGACTACACCACCGGCTTAGGGTCGCTGGATGTCGCGGCTTACAGCGCGACTCTGCCAAAACCCAAGTCTTCAACTTGCCGCAAGCCTTAAGTCAAATGAGGGGAGGCCGTGCCGCTCACGGCTTCCCCTTCGCTGTGAAGACTCGCCCCTTACTCTTCTTCTTTCTTCTGGGGAACGCCGGCCGCCGGTTTTGCTGCGCCAGGCTTCTCGCTCGCGGCTTCGGGCGGGGCGGCAGGCTTTTCCAGGTACTGCACGATCACCGAAATCCGCCGATTGGAAGGGTCAAGAGGATTGTCTGGTTTGCGCAACCTCTGATCGGCATAACCTCGCACCTGTGTGACTTGCTTCTCTCCCAGTCCGTTCTGCTGCATCAAGCGGCGGGCCGCATTGGCACGGTCGGCGGAGAGTTCCCAGTTTCCGTATCCTCCTTTTCCGGAGTAGGGCGTGGAATCCGTATGGCCTTCGATCGAGATCTTGTTTGGCAGCTTTGCCAGCTGTTGCGCCAGCATGACCAGCAGTTCCTTGCCTTTGGCGTTGGGCTTGGGGCTTCCGCTATCGAAGAAGGTTCCCGAAGCAGACTCCAACATCTCAATGCGCAAGCCCTCCGGAGTTACCGTCATTTCGATCTGATCCTTCAGTTTTGCGAAGTCTGGCATCTGGCTGATGGATTTTTCCAGCGCCTCTTTCAACTTTGGCATGTCGTCCTTAGAGAGGATGAGTGCCTCTCCCTTAGCGGTCATTGTGGTTCCCAGCTTGGTTCCGGTGCCGGAGGGATCGTTGAAATATCCGGCGACGGCCTCACGGACTGGCTTGTTCGTGTTGAGCAGCCAGAGCACGATGAAAAGGGCCATCATGGCGGTTACGAAGTCGGCGTATGCCACCTTCCAGGCGCCGCCATGATGGCCGCCGTGTCCGGCTTTCTTCTTGATGATGATGATGGGACGCTGTGCTTCCATGCGTTTTCCATTCCGCTCAGGCGGATGCTGCAGCTGCTTCGGGGGTGGCGGCCGCCTCCCCGCCGCCACGGCAGAGTTTCTCTACTTCCACGAACGACGGTCGAACGTGTCCGGGGATGGCCCGGCGCCCAAACTCCACCGCCATGATGGGGGCGGTACCCTTCAGGAACGCAATCATCAGCACTCGCAGAACGTGAAGGTAGGCGCGTTCTTCCTCGGCAATTTTCGCCATGTTGGATGCAATTGGCCCGACCAGCCCGTAACAGAGCAAAATGCCCAGAAAAGTGCCCACCAACGCGGCAGCGACTTTGTGGCCGATCTCTTCTGGTGGGCCGCCCAAAGCGCCCATCGTGATTACCACCCCCAGCACCGCCGCGACGATGCCCAAGCCAGGCAACGAATCCGCCATCGTGCTGAGGGAAGCGATCGGGATGCTGGCTTCATGGTGATGAACTTCCATATCGAGTTCGAGAAGCTGATCCAGATCGAAGGCCTCGGTCCCGCTGATCGCCATGCGCATGCTGTCGCAGAAGAAGTCGCGGATGTGGTGATTCTTGAGCATTGCCGGGTTCTTGGACAGGATGGGGCTTTTGGACGGATCCTCTACGTCAGTCTCCAAGGACATCAGTCCTTCGCGACGCGCTTTATTGAGCAGCTCATACACGGTTTTGAGAGACTCCAGGTAGTGCTTTTTGTTGTATGGCGATCCGCCAAATACGCCTGTGATACCACCCACAATTTGTTTAAGAATGTGTATGGGGTTGGCAATCAATACGGTTCCGATGGCGGCGCCGCCGATAATGATTAGTTCGGCAGGCTGCATCAAAACCATGAGTTTGCCGTGTTCCATCAGATAGCCGGCTACGACGGCGCCGAAGACGACCACGATTCCGATGATCGCAAACATAGTGGCTCAGCCCTCTGAAATGTTTCCGCCGCCGGTCGCCGACGCGGCGGCACGCTTAGCCTGATTCGGCGTTTGCGATCTCTCCAACAACGATTCGATAGTGTCTCCCGGCTGCACCATGGTTGCGCCCACGGAAACTGTTGCCGATAGAAGATCGTCCCACCACTGAATGCCGGAGCAGTTGGCCATTTTGGCCACGTTCTGGGCCGCTCGCAGGAGCGCGGCGCCGTCGCAGAAGGTCATAATCGCCAGGAATTCACTCTCGCCCCAGCGGCCCAGGAATCCATCCGGACGCAGGGTGTGTTTCATGGTCTGAGCGATCACATGCAGCATCACGCCAACGGCTTCGCGCCCGTGAGTGCTCTGCAATTGGTCGAGTTGCTCGATGGCAATGCGCAGGACGCCGAAGGGTAGATGATGCTCTTCGAAAAAGGCCAGGTTTTCGCGCAAATGGGATTGCGTGAAGGCATGATTCGGGACCCCAGTCAGTACATCGAGGCAGCCGTGGGCGGCCAAATTGGTTTGGTGGAGATCGAGTTCGATGGTCTCGCGTTCTTCCTCGAAACTCTGCGCTGCGCCCACCAGGGAACCGTGCTGATCCCGTATGGGAGTAATCCGCAGGCGCGCCGGAACCCGATGTCCGGCTTTGTGACGCAGGAAGATTTGAGCGTCCTTCGGTTTTCCTTCGTGAATGACTTCGGTGAGCGGACAGGCCACGCCGCAGAGGATGCAGCTTGCCTCGTTGCACTGCGCCAAAATACTCTCGTGGGAGGAATGCCCCACCACCTCGTGGCGGTGGTAGCCGGTGATATGCTCCGCACCGATGTTCCAAAACACAATCTTGCGGTCCCGGCCTACCAGATAGACCCCGATCGGGAGGCTGTCCAACACGCTCCGGAAGATTTCTGGATCTTGCAGCAGGGGCATATTCGCGCCTTGAGTCGAAGCTATTTTGCCTGAGCTTTTCATCGGCAGAGAATGCTGGAAGTTGAGCGGAAGTCGGCACTCCCGCAACGGCTGCGCAAAGTAAGCGTCCGTCCGGCATTGGCAAGTGTCTAGCTTCCGTATGGGCGGTTCCGCTCACCTACGATGGAGCCATGGTGCCCGGCCACGCTGGCCCCAACGTGGTGCGAATCGCACTCAACAACCTTCCGTTGTCCACCGGCTTCTGAAAAAAAGCAGTGGCCCCCGCTTTCAGCGTTTTTTCCCTGCTGGATTGCGGGTCCCGGGCGGTCAAGATGATGACCGGAATGCTTGACAGGACGGCGTTCTGTTGCAACCGTTCCAGCACCACGAAGCCGTCTCCGGCCGGCAGGCCCAGGTCAAGAATGATCAGGTCAGGTTTCTCTTTACTGGCCATGGCGATGGCGGAAAAGCCGTCGGCCGCGTAAGCCGTTTCATAGTGATTGGCGCGCAGGCGCAGGTTGAGGCCGCGTCTGAGGTCGGGGTCGTCGTCGACGATTAGGATCTTGGGCTTCTCCATTTTAGTTGCTCTTTTCCTTCCCGGTTCCTGCATCAACCGGTGTTGTGGTTGGTTGTTTCGGTATCTGGATCTCGTTCTGCTGAAATGAGGCCAGCACCATCTCATTCACACTATCGGCAACTTCCCGCACTAGCTTTTCCAGCGATTTGTCGGTCCCGGGCGAAGGAAGTTCAATCGGGGCCGCGGAGATCTTAAAGGTGCCTCCGGCTTTCACCTCTGGGCAATGATCGAGCTTCTCACTCATACGCTGGGCTAGAACGTTCGCGCCACTCAAATCCGTTGATGCCACGATCAGAAATGTCTCGCCCAAACCTGAGGTTCCCAAGCTGGGCAATACCAGATCCTTGGAAGGGAGAATGGAGAAGCGAAGCAATTCCAGACAGCGCTCGCGGGTTTCGTCCCAATTGCCGATGGCGTCCGTCCATCGTGGTGTGAGTTCCACGCTGATAAGGGCAAGAGCTTCTCGCAGGTGCCCCCGGTCCGTTATGACGGGAAACAGAACCTTAGAGAGGGAAAACAGAGGCAGCGTGAAGGTGAAAGTGCTACCCTGTTCGAGCTGGCTTTCCACCCAGATTCGTCCCAACTGAATCCGCACTAGCTCCTGCACGATGTACAGCCCGAGGCCCAGGCCTTTGCGGCTGTTGTCAATGGAATGGGGATCCTGATACATGCGCTCGAAAACCAGCGGCCGGGCCTCCGGGCTGATGCCGCGGCCAGTATCGACCACCGAGACGTAAACGAAGCCCGGGTCGGCCTCTACCATGCAGGCTTTCACCGTCACGGACCCTCCGGCGGGGGTGAATTTGATGGCGTTGTCGATCAGGTTGGTAAGTACTTGTAGCACGCGGTCCGGGTCGGCGTAGACCAGGGGAATTCTGCTGTCTATCCCCATCTTCAGCCCCACATCTTTGGCTTCGGCTGTGGCTCTTAGCATGGCCACAGCTTGCTGCACTACGCTGCCGATGGCGACGCAGCGCTGTTCGATGCGTATTTTCCCGGATTCCGCGCGCGTCGCCTCCAGCAGGTCACCGATCATGTTGCGTAACTGATTCACGCTGCGCAGTACAGTTTCCAGGTGCTCACGCTGTTCCGAGGAAATCGGACCTGCCAATTCGTCCAGCAGAATGGTGACGAACTGGTGAATGCAGCTCAGCGGCGTGCGCAGTTCATGGGAGACGTGAGAGAGAAACTGGTTCTTGAACTGCAACTGCTGTTTGCGGCTGATGTCGAGCGAAGTGATCAACGCCTGGCGCTCCATGGCATAACGCATGGCGCGTGCCAATTGTTTGCTGTTAAAGGCGCCCTTGACCAGGTAGTCTTGCACACCTTGGTGGACCGCTCGGATGGCCAGATCTTCGTCGTCCTGTCCGGAAAGCACAACCACGGGCACGCCCGGCGCCTTTTTCAACACATTGCGGAAGGTATCCGCGCCGTGGCTGTCGGGAAGGTTCAAGTCCAGAAGCACCACCGCCGGCGGATTCGAACCAATCGACTCCAGCCCGCTGGATAGCCGGTTCACACACGACACATCGAGCCCGGAGCCACCCTCCACCAGCCGCAAGCGAATGAGGTCCGCATCCCCAGGATTGTCTTCAATCACCAAGACATGGGCAGGTTGGTGGCTCATGAGTCCTCCCTGCGCGGCAGGCGGGCTTGGCCCAACCAGAATTCCGTGATGGAGCGGACCGCCGTGAGATATTCATGCAGATTGCCGGGCTTGCACACATAGCCGTTGGCTCCCAGTTCATAACTGAGAGAAATGTCTTGCGGGGACTGCGAACTGCTGAAGACCACTACCGGAGTTTGCCGCAAAACTGGATTGGATTTCACCTCAGCCAATACGGCGCGGCCGTCCTTGCGGGGGAGGCTCAAGTCCAGCAGAATTAGATCGGGAGGAAAGCGATCGGCATATTTCCCCTCACGATGAAGAAATGCCAGAGCCTCCTCGCCGTCGGACACAGCGACGACGAAGTTGGGAAGCTCGCTCTGGGACAGCGCCTCGGCGACTAGATTGGCGTCCGCCGGATTATCTTCAACTAATAAAACTTGGGGCGTGGTTTTCATGGGTATGTAACGACTCCTGTTTTGACAAATCCTGTTTTGATAAATCTTGTCCTGATAAATTCTGGTTGAGTGAATTCCGGTTGAGTGAATCCTCGGACACTGACAGCTCGGTCCATTGCTGGGCCGGTTCTGATGCGACTCCGTGCAAGGTGAACTTGAAGGCCGTACCTCCTCCTTCGTGAGACTCCACCCAGATTTTTCCTCCACACTGCTCGATAATTCTCTTGCAGATTGCCAGACCGATTCCGTTGCCCGAATACTCGGTGCGCGTATGCAGGCGTTTGAAGATGATGAAAATGTCCTGGGCGTACTGAGGATCGATGCCGATCCCGTTGTCCTTCACCGAAAATAGCCAGTCGCTGCCTTGGCTTTGCGCTTCGATTTGGATTACCGGTGGACTTGCGCCCTTGAACTTGATGGCATTTCCGATCAAGTTCTGGAACACCTGCTGTAAATGAACGGAATTGGCCATCACCGTGGGCAGGCTGTCGTGGAGAACTACCGCCCCGCTTTCCGTCATCGCCCCTTGCAGACTCAGTAGCGCGCGTTCCAGTACTGAATTGCAGTCCGTAGCTTGTAGTTCTGTGCCGCGGCGGCCGGCGCGGGAAAATGCCAGCATGTCCTGTATCAGAGTCTGCATGCGGATGGCGCCTTCCACGGCGTAGCCGATGTACTTGTCGGCGGTCTCGTCCAGCTTGCCGTGGTAACGTTCACCCAGCAGCTGCGTGTAAGCCGCCACCATGCGCAGCGGCTCCTGCAGGTCGTGCGACGCCACATAGGCGAACTGCTCCAACTCCTGGTTGGAGCGCGTAAGCTCCCGGGCTCTTTCCGCCAGATCGTCGACCGCCCGCTTACGCTCCACCCTGAGTTGCTTCTCTTTCAAGGCCCGCTTGATAGAAACCGGCAACCTGGCCAGAGCGTCTTTAAGCACGTAGTCCGTAGCGCCTTGCTTGATGCAGTCCACGGCGTTCAGGTCGCCAAGAGCGCCAGAAACCAGAATCAAGGGAACATCCACGCCCACGCTCTGCATGATTTCCAGCGTATCCATTCCGCGCCAGCTTCCCAGGTTGTAGTCGGCCAGCACCACGTCTGGAGGGTTGGTGCTGATCTGCTGCTTGAAATCTTCCGGCGTCTGAACCGACCGAGCGGAGACCTCCAATTGGGCGCGCCGCAATTCGCGAAGCACCAACTCGCAGTCGGCGGAGTTGTCTTCCACCATCAGGACTTTCAGTAGCTGGGGCTTGGAGTTCACCTTGATTGCATCCAGCTTCAGGGTTGCGGATTTGGCTGCGGCCTCTGTCATCCCGCCTCCCTTGCCGATCGCTTCACTCCATTGACCGGCGGGCGCTGGTTGATCACCAGCCAGTACAGGCCCAGGCCCTTCACCACCTGGCGGAACTGATCGAAGTCCACCGGCTTCTGGATATAACTGTTGGCGCCCAGGCTGTAGCTATCCATCAGGTCGCGCTCTTCCTTCGAGGAGGTAAGAATCACTACGGGGATGATCTTGGTGCGGGGATCGTCTTTGATCTGCCGCAACACTTCGATGCCATCGACCTTGGGCAATTTCAAATCCAGCAGAACCAGCCGGGGCGGACGGTCGAAGGAGCGCTGCTCAAATGCTCCCCGGCAGAACAAGAAGTCAAGCGCCTCCTCGCCATCACGCACCACCACGATGTTATTGGCCAGATTTTCCCGCCGCAGCGTGTGCAACGTGAGGTCGATGTCGTCCTGACTGTCTTCTACCAGCAGAATTCCCGCGTTTTCCGTTATCATGCCCGGGCTCCCTGGGCTCCAGCGGTTGGCAATTCCTGGGTCCGCTCCGCGCCCGACAAAGTGAAATAAAAGTACGCGCCACGGTCGAGTTCCGCTTCCGCCCATACCCGTCCGCCATGCTTGTGAATGATGCGCTGCACCGTGGCCAGGCCCACGCCCGTGCCTTCGAAGTCCTCCGCGCGGTGCAGCCGCTGGAATACGCCGAATAACTTGTCGGCATATTTCATGCTGAAACCCACCCCGTTGTCGCGCACGAAAATGGCGTTTTTTCCGTCTTTCGTTTCGGTCTGGCCGATCTCGATGATCGTCTCCGCCCGCGGCCGGGAATATTTCAGGGCGTTGGAGATCAGATTCTGAAACACCAGCTTCATCAGGGTCGGGTCGCACTCCACAAACGGAAGTTGCGCAATTCTCCACTCCACTTTTCGCCCTTCGTAGTCGGGCTTCAATAGGGTCACGACCTCTGCGACGATAGAGTCGAGCCCCGCCACCTGCAAGCTGGGAGTCTGGCGGCCCACGCGCGCCAGGCTCAGCAACTCATCCACCAGTTGTCCCATCTTGCGCGTGCCCTCGGCGATGCGCCTGAGGTAGTGTTGGGCTTGAGGTTCCAGTTTGGGCCCAAACTCCTCCATCAGGATTCCGGCGAAGCCGGCGATATGCCGAAGCGGGGCCCGCAGATCATGCGACACCGAATAAGTGAAGGCTTCCAGTTCCTGGTTGGCAGCTTCCAGTTGGGCGGTACGTTCGATCACTCGATGTTCAAGCTCCTCGTTCAACTTTTGAACCTCCTGCTCGGCATTTCTTTTCTGGGTGATATCGCGAAACGCCACTACACCGCCGTGCTGCACACCGTCCGTACCTTTCAAGGGACGGCCGCTGGCCTCGATCCAGGCCCCCTCGTCGAGCGCGGGATTGCGTACAAACATCTCGGCGCTACTGGCCTCTCCCTGGAGGGCACGCGTAAGCGGGAGTTGGTCCGTGGGGAAAGGCGTTATCGTGTCCGGCAGGTAGAGGCCGTAGTGCGCTGTCCACTCCTTGGTGGGCACGTCGGCCGCGCCGAGGCCAAGGATTTTTTCTGCCGCCGGGTTCCAGATCACGAACTTCCCGCTTGCATCCGCTGCGATCAGCCCCTCGGCCATGCTGTCAAGCACGGACTGCAGCATGAATGTCTGGGTTTCCAAAGCCTCGCGCGAGCGCAGCACCTCCGCTGCCTGCCGCGACAATTCTTCCGCTTGCCCCGCCAGCCGCTCCTCTATTTCTTTGCGCTCACTGATGTCCGTGTTGGTGCCAAACCATCGAGTCACACGGCCTTCCGCATCCTTGACCGGCATGATGCGGGTAAGAAACATGCGAAAAACTCCATCAGCGCCGCGCAGCGGGAATTCCATTTCAAAGGGTTTGCCGGCGGCAATCGCCCCCTTCCACCTCTCCATCACCACGGGCAGCATTGCGGGGTCGTGCACGCTCTGCCACGCCCAATCCTGTACCTGCTCAAACCTTGTGCCGGTGTAGTCGTACCAGCGCTGGTTGTACCAAAAGATAGATCCATCGGCCTCAGCCATCCAGGCGAGCTGCGGAATGCCGTTGGCCATCGCCTGGAAGCGTTCTTCGCTTTCGCGCAAGGCGTCTTCCGCCTGCCGCCGTTCGGTCACATCGGAGACGATGCCCCCCATGCGAACGTTTTCGCCGGCGGCATTTTGGAAGGCCTGGCCCCGCGCGGCGATCCAGCGTTCGGTGCCGTCCGGCCAGATAACGCGATAGTCGACCTTGTACTCGCGGTGCTCAGCTAAGGCCCGCTCCACGGCGGCGTCGATGAGCATTCGGTCGTCGGGATGAACCCTGGTAAGCAGGCCATCGAAATTTATTCTGGTGTCCGGCGGCAGGCCGAACAGAGCAAACGCTCTCGGCGATCCCTCCAATTCGCCGCTCGCGAGGTCCCAGTGCCAAGTGCCCAGGCGTGCTCCGTCCAGGGCAAGACGCAACCTTTCCTCGCTATCGCGCAGCGCTCGTTCAGCCTGCTTGCGTTCGCTGACATCCTGCGCGATGGTGGATATGCCTATGATCTTCCCGCCGGAATCTCGCACCGGCGAGACGATCAGAGAAATGGGAACCAGCGTGCCATTCTTGCGCCGGCGCATGGTTTCATCGCGACGGACCACCTTCCCGTCCGCGACCTGCAAGAGAAACTGCAGTTCCTCCTCTTGCAATTCTGGTGGGATGACGAGGTTGACATGCTTTCCCAGAACCTCATCTTCGCGGTAGCCGTAGAGCACCTCCGCGCCTTTGTTCCAACTGGTAATGATGCCGCTGAGGTCTTTGCTTAAAATGGCGCTGTCACTGGATTTGACAATGGCTGCCAGGCGCATCCGGCTGGCCTCCGCCCGCTGGCGCTCGGTGACGTCGCGCAGGATCACGGTGAACATTCGCTTCCCGCCCGCCATCACCTGCGAAATGGAAGCCTCAATGGGGAATTCATCGCCGTTCTTCCGTATCGCCCACAGCACGTTCTTTAGCCCCATAGCCCGGTTGGTGACGCCCATCTCGCCGAACTGGTGAATGTGCTTGGCGTGCGCAGCTTGAAAGCGTTGCGGAATGAAGAGCGAGATGGGCTCGGCCAGGGCTTCCGCCGCCGGACAACGGAACATTCTCTCCGCCGCCGCGTTGAATAGCAGGATGTGCTGCTGTTCATCTACCGTGATGATCGCGTCCATGGCGGACTGGATGACTCCCGCCAGACGGCCTTCGCTTTCGCCCAGGGCTTCCGTACGCTCGGCCACGCGCTGTTCCAGGTCAGCGTTTAGGGCGTTGACCTGAGCCCGGGCCCTTGCGCTGATGCCGATCTCACGGCGGACAGTAACCCCAGCGATGGAGAGGAAGACCACACCCAGAAGTGAACCCGACAGGATGACCGAATTGGCGAAACGCTGCGCGGTACGCGTGCGCTGGGTGCGCTGGGCCAGCAGCCGTCTTTCGCCGTCCTCCATCTGTTCGACGGTGGCGCGCGCCGCGCCCATGAGCTGCTTTCCCCGCTCGATCGGGGGCACTACGGGGACTGTCCTTGTGTTCTGTCGTGAGGCCACCCGCTCTTCCGAGGCCTTGATTCTGGCGTTCGCTTGCTCCCAAAGTAGTCCCAATCGTCGCGCTTGATCGGGATTATCCGCGATCAGAAGTCGCAGCGCCTGCAAGTCCTGGCCGGTCGCATATCGCCCTGACTGGTAGGATTCCAGGAATGAGTTGTTTCCGCTCAGGGCAAAACCGCGCGCGCCCGACTCCACCTCGAGCAGATGTCTGAGTGTGGCTTCCAGCGTGGTCATCACTTCATGGGTGTGAGCGACCCAATCCGCGTCCTCCGCCGCTTGCTGGGCGTTGCGCCAGGATAGGAAACCCAGAACACCGGTCAGTACTACCGCCACCGCGAAACCCAGAGTCGCGCGCCGGCGCAACACGCCCTCCGTTTCCGGTTCCTCGACCCGGTCGATGAGCCGGTCTAACTGCTCAGGGCTGACATTTAGCGCCACCTCAATTTTTTTCCGCTCCGCCTCACTGTGGTCGACAACGAAAGCGATCCAGGTAATGAAGCCGCCCAGCAATGCGCCGCATACGATGGCGAGCACGCTCAATTCGATCCAAGTGAAGTGAGCCTCCCCAAGGAGGGCTTTCGAAATCGACCAGCCGATGAGGCCTAAGACCAGAAGAGCGATGGGAACTGCACGGCGCAGCAACCGGGCCCCCGAGCTTGGGCTGGTCAAGAGTCCGGCGAGCGCCCAGGTGGGGCGCGAACTCACCAATCCGCCCGCGAGCGTGAGGAATGTCACAGCAGTCGGCAAAGCCACCGTGGTGTAAGCCGCGCCGGGCGCAACCATCAGGGCAATGAGTCCGAAGCTGGCGCCCACCGCGGCTCCGACACAAAGAAACTGTGCCGGCCAATCGTCCCGCCGCGTTCTCCATTCAAGTATCAGAAGCGCCAGGCTGAGCATGAGGAAATTCGCTGCCGTGATGGGCGACATCAAACCCGGCTGTGGACTCCCGATCGGGTCGAGAGGAAAGGCAGCAGCCAGCAATTCATCAATGCCGAGAGTCCGATCAAGGAAGTGCTCCACCAAACTGAGGAGGCTTGTCAGGGCGACGACGGCCGCCAAACTCCGCCCCGCTAAGTTCGTAATTTGAGAGGAAGTCTGAGTGTTCTTCTTTCTGAGCCACCACAAGGCAATGCCTGTGAGCAAGAAGCAGGCGGCGGTATTCGCCTTCATCGTTGCCACTCCGACTCCCCAGTTCTTGAGGCTTGGGATGTGGAGTTTCCAGGCCAGCACTCCCGAGAGCCCCACCGCTACCGAAAACAGGGCGCTGATAGCAGCGAAGGTGCTCAGCAGCTTGACGAGGCGAGGATCGCTGCGGGACAACTTCGCAGCCTCACGCCCGTGCGACGCTTGCGCCAATTCCTGGTCCAGCCGCTTACGCTCGGCGATGCGCAGTTCGATTTGGCGATTTACCTCTTCTAAGCGAATGCGCGCGGGCAGCGAGATAGCCTGCGGCACCAGCGGCACGACAATCGCTGCCGTCAGCACCGACGCAACTGCGGTGATGGCTTTTACGACTCCCGACAGCAGATAATTCGCATGCCAAACGTTCCAGACCTCCAACAGGTGGGTCGTGCCGCAAGCCAGGATGAAGGCGCCAAACATCCAGAAAATACGATTCGAGGTCACATCCCGGTTCTTGCGGGCAAAGTAAATCAGGACAAGCGGGATGCAATAGTACGAGAGTGTAATCAGGCCATCGGAGACGACATTCAACCAAACAATCCGCGGGTCCCACAGATAGCAGTAGCCATGGGGCATGAAGTCGGAGGAAAGTAGCTGTCTCAAGATTCCCAACGATCCTGCCTCCTGAACATCCGTCCTGAAGCCAACGCGCTATGGCTTGGTGCGCAACTTCGCTGCGCATCAAGAGCACGCAGCGCAACTTTTTGCTAGCAAGCCGGTTGGGGGAAAAACATGGCGGCCGATGGCATGACGCAATTCCGGCATGCACAGTGATCATCGGCGGAGCAGGGAAGGCCGTTAGCCTCAAAGGCGGCGCGCGATTTCCAAAGGACACGCACGCGACAGGCGCAACGACGACCGGGCGTAGTACCACTGGCCGTGTACTTGTGCGGCTTTCGAATGTGACCTGGACCGAATTGGTCCGCTACGAAATCCGCTATCACCTTGCGGTCCAATCTGGTACACTCAGCTTGCGTTTGATTTGGATCGGTTGTGAGCAGCTTCTCGCAAACCAGCTTAGCCTGCCCTTCGTACCTCCGACTCCCTTCCAGCGTAATTACTTACAAAGGACACCTGTAAAAAATGGCAGAACAAGGAACTGTAAAGTGGTTTAACGACGCCAAAGGCTACGGCTTCATCAGTCGGCAGACCGGCGAAGATGTTTTCGTGCATTTCTCGGCTATCCAGGCGGGCGGCTTCCGCAGCTTGCAGGAAGGCCAGAGTGTTGAGTTCGACGTAACCAAGGGTCCCAAGGGCTGGCAGGCTGAGAACGTTCGGCCGCTCTAAGTGACGTAGCCCGGCCCGCATGCCGCGCCGCACATCCTGAAACCAAACTGGTGATAGGCGGTGCCGGTCGCGCCCGAAGTCGAAAGGCGCGTTCCGCAAGCGGCAGAGTTCACGGGCGCGAGGCTGGTTCCACTAGACTCGGCCAACCATCCATCGAGTGGAAGCAATCGAGGAAACAACGGAGGCGTGCTCGCCATGCGGAAAGCAGCGGGCACGCAGCCTAATTAGTGGGAGTCTCTAATGCAGGATGAATCCAAGGTTCCTTTCGCCATCATTCGCTTCAACTCCCGCACCTATGCGGCGGGCGGAGTGATGGCGATCGTAAAGGGCCGGACCAATGCGCTGGCGGCGATTGTGCAGTTCGAGGCTGGCCAAAGCGCGGAAGACCGGCAGGACGGCTGGCGCTACTTCCTGGAAAAAACCGATCTGAAACCTGGCATGGATCCCGACCAGGCCACCAACATGCGGCAGATGCGCCAGGACGTCCGCGAATCCGAAGTCTGAAACGCCACCGATTAACTATTTCCCCTCCGAATTTTTTGTCTGTAGAGACGTAGCTCCGCTACGTTTAGCCGGCTGCACAGGCTGCGCCCGAGAGCATCGCCACGCAAGCAAGACGTAGCGAAGCTCGTCTCTGCGTACAACCGCGTGGCACATTGGT
This sequence comes from uncultured Acidobacteriaceae bacterium, assembly GCA_963735545.1. Classification (GTDB taxonomy): domain Bacteria; phylum Acidobacteriota; class Terriglobia; order Terriglobales; family Acidobacteriaceae; genus PALSA-270. The sequence continues at coordinate 141,368 of CAVTLU010000025.1, read as the reverse complement.
GGGCCGCGCTGGCACCTCAGTGCCATTCACAGAAAACCGAGGCAGTCGTAATCTCATAGGTGAGCAGTTCTGGGGGAGGGCTGCCCGGGCGTCCAGTGACTCGAAAGAGTCGGGACGCCTGTTAAATTTTAGGGCTAAAATTTACCCGCCACTGCCATCCCACACTTCCAGCTACAGCCGTCCTAGCTAACAAGATTGTCATCCCGACCGGAGCGAAGCGCTAGCGAGCGCGGTGGAGGGACCTTGTGTTTGTGTTGCCCATATTCATCTGCCGAATCGTTTTCGAGGTCGGTGCTCTTAAAAACTGAGCCGGTGCGATTGCCACGGTCTGGGAACGCAAGGTCCCTCCACTGCGCTCGCTAGCGCTTCGCTCCGGTCGGCATGACAGTGGCGTGGTGGTGGCCTTCCGCTCGCCTTTAGTTCGTGGAAATAGTGAAGTTAACCGTAATGCGCGCTTCGGTCTCAACCGGAACCCCGGCCTGGAAGTATGGCCGGAAGCGCCATTGCTTGACCGCGTCCATTGCAGCTGTGGAAAGAATCGCCGGGCCGCTTAGCACGCGCAGGTCCTGAATCGATCCTTCTCTGCCAATCAGCGCCTGCAGGATTACCGAACCCTGCACTTTCATCTGCTTGGCCAGCATTGGATAGTTGGGCTCGACTGGACGCTCGACCACCTGAGCGGTATTCGGCGAGAGCCGGACGCGTTCGCCCGCGTTGGTGGCTACGGCAGCGGGCTGGGCAGCAGCGGGCTGCTCGGCAGCAGGCTGGGAACTGGAGGGAACTTTCGGCTCCGAAGCGACGCCAGGAGCCGTTCTTCCGGGTGCGCCAGATTGTAGATCGACTTTAACGGAACGATTGACCGGCTGGAGCACTGTGTGCTGGCCCCCGGCCACTACTTCCACCTCCAGTGGCGGCAGTGCAGCCCGGTTGCTGGCCGTGATAGAAGTTCCGGCTGGAGCTCGTATGATCGTCGCTGCCGGAACTGCGGAGGCATGCGGCTTCGGCTTCACGGGGTGCGACGACCTTGTCGAACTATGGCCGCCCCCCTTCGGTTGACTGGTCTCGGTTGCGCCGGACTGCGATGCGCCCGACTCGGTCGTGCTGGGCTCGGTCGCGGCCGGTTCGGTTTCGCTTGGGCTCGACTGATCGGCGGATTGTTCCGCAGGCGAGTTGGACGGAAACCAGAAATTCCAGTCCTTCCCAACCACCACAATCAGAGCGGCCAGCAACAGAGCGAGAGCGAGCAGCATCTGCCGTCGCTGCCGGATGGGCGACCGGGCTTCGACTACGGCTCCTCGTTCGGTTGTGTTTTTTTCTTGCAGCATCGGCATGACGCAGCCCCTCCCGTGATCATCCGGCTCCGGCTTAAATCGTCCCGCGACGCATCAGTATGCCTCGAAAGTCTTGCCAAAGCCAGAAGAAGAAGTGGGATCGTTTCGCTCGGCAAGGGGACTGGCGATCAGATGCACCACACTTGTGGCATCAAGTTTCCCTTGGAGATGGCTTGGGCAACAAGTGACGCAGGTCACGTAGGGGATTGGTCGAAATCACGCTGTCTCTGCGTCCTCCGTGTTTTCTGGGGAGATCGGGAACAGCCGTTCCTCAGCAGGCGAGCTGCTCGCGCCGGATCCGCAATCCGTTCAAGTTCCCAAGCACAGTGACCGCGATCGACTCAGTCTGGAAAAACTGATTGGCTAACTCGGTCAGCTCTTCCGCTGTGACCGCCTCAATTTTCTCCAGCAACTCGTCCATTCCGTAGTAGTGATCGAAGTACATTTCCTGGCGCGCCAGGCTTGACATGCGCGCCGTGGAAGATTCCAGCGAGAGCATGAGGCTGCCCTTGAGCTGGTCCTTGGAGCGGCGCAGTTCTTCTGACGGCACGGGCTCTGACTTAAGTTTCCGGAACTCCGAGACAATGGATTGCACAACTTTCCCCGCGGACTCGCGCGAAGTGCCGGCGTATACCGAGAGGCAGCCAGTATCGCGGTAGGGATTCAGGTCGCTGTAAATGGCATACGCCAGCCCCTGGCGTTCGCGTATGTTCTGAAAAAGCCGCGAACTCATGCCGCCGCCCAGCAGTGTGTTCAGAATGTAGGAGGCGTGCCGCTTCTCATGAGCGATGGGATGCGACGGCACACCCACGCAAATCTGCACCTGCTCCAGCGACTTCTTGTTGCGCAGAACGATGCGCGGCTCGATCTTCGGCTTCGCGCTGTGGAAGCCATTTTTCGCCGGTTTCATGTGGCCAAAGTGCTGGGCCGTAAGCTCCACGAATTCTGCGTGCTTCAGGTTGCCGGCAGCGCTGATAATCAAATTTCCGGGAATAAAGCGCTGCCTGTAGAAATTCCGTACCTTGTCCCGTTCAAACCGCTTCACCGTAGCCTTGGTTCCCAGGATAGGCTTGCCTAAGGGATGGTCCCTCCAGAAGTTCTGCGTAAAGATTTCGTGGACGAGGTAGTCGGGACTGTCTTCGTCCATCTTGATTTCTTCCAGAATGACGCCCCGTTCGCGGCTGATGTCCTGTGCGTCGAACACTGGATGCAGCGCCAAGTCGCCGAGAACATCCATGGCGATGGGAAGGTGCTCATCGAGCACTTTCACGTTGAAACAGATGCATTCCTTGGCAGTGAAAGCATCCATGTTGCCGCCGATCGAGTCAACCTGGCGGGCAATGTCCTCGGCCGAGCGGTGCTTGGTTCCTTTGAAAACCATGTGCTCGACGAAGTGCGAAATCCCATTCCATTTCGCGTCTTCGTCGCGCGAGCCGGTCTTGATCCATACTCCGATCGACACTGACCGAATGTGCTGCATCTCCTCTGTGAGGATGGTCAGCCCGTTGGGCAGCACTTCGCGGCGGATGTTGCCGGCTTCTCCAAGCATAATGAGTTTTCCCAACCGGGCCGGCACAGGAGACTAGGGCCACTACTGGGTCCATCTATTGTTACATACGATGGAGTTGTGTGCTATGGAGTGATTTCTTGTGTAAAATCATACAGTTAGGAGGAATTTATTCCCGGATCGCAAGAATCGAACGGGTTTAGAAATTTCTCCTTAAAGAATCCCCTGAGAACTGATCGAAACGCCCATGAGTCAAGCCAATCCCACCTCGCTTCTTGGTCTTAATCTTCATGAGCTTACAGGCATCGTCGAGGAGTCCGGCCAACCCTCGTACCGGGCCCAGCAGTTGTTTGAGGCTCTGTATCGCCAGCGAGTGGAGTCTCCGAACCAGATTTCGACGCTGCCCTTAGAATTCCGCCGCAGTTTGGGGGAAAGGTGGCCTTTTGTCGGCCTGCCGAAGGTGGAAAAGAAATTCGTGTCCTCCGATGGAACGATTCGCTACCTGATGGCTCTCGCTGACGGCGAAACCGTAGAGACGGTGTGGATGCCCGAAGGAGACGGCGGCGAGTCCGGAGACGGAAGCGAAGCGGATGCACTGACCTTGAAGTCGCTGGACAGCGATTGGGATCGCGTAACGATTTGTGTATCCAGCCAAGTGGGCTGTGCGGTCGACTGCCAGTTCTGCCTGACTGCCCTCCTCGGCGTACGGCGCAACCTGACCGCAGGAGAAATTGTCGGACAAGTTGTGGCTATACTCAGCGACCACCGCGTCGCTCCTCCGCAAGATCGCGTGAATCTTGTGTTCATGGGCATGGGCGAGCCCTTTCTTAACTACGACAACTTCATGAAGGCGGTTCGCTTGCTGGTGGAGGGCTGCGGTATTCCTGAGGCGCGCATGACGGTCTCAACGGCGGGCATCGTGCCACGAATCTACGACCTGGGCGCGGAAGCGGTTCGGCCCAAACTGGCTATTTCACTAAATGCGCCCAACGATGAATTGCGCACCCGGCTCATGCCACTCAACCGGAAATGGAATCTGGAGACCCTGATGACCGCGGCGCGCGCTTTTCCACTGCGAAATCGCGAGAAGCTTACGTTTGAATACGTGCTCCTGGACGGGATCAATGATTCCCCGCAAAACGCGCGCGAGTTGGTCGAATTGATCCGCGGCATGCGCGCCAAGATCAATTTGATTGCGCTTAATCCGGGCCCCGGAATCGACTTTCACACTCCCCCGACGGAGCGGGTGCTGCAGTTTCAAAGCATCTTGACGGCGGCGCAGGTGCCGGCTTTTGTCCGTCGTCCGCGAGGACGCGATATTTACGCCGCCTGCGGGCAGTTGAAGCGGACAGCGGAGTTGGAGGATGGCGGCCGAACCGTGGCCTAGTGTGAGCAATTCCGGTAACCGGATCGGCGAAATCTCGAGGCTGTAGAGGTGTCTGACCCGTACACACATCATGTTTCGCTTGCTCTTCTCTTCCGATATAACTAATATCCGTGGCATTCTTCAGGTGTGCGGTTGCCCCTTTCACTTCCATTACTGAGTAAACGATTCTTTTGGAGGCTGCGAGCCCCGATTGGCCCCGGCGAGACCCGGCGCATCGAGCGCTGGCTGGCCACCGCACGGGTGTTGCTGGCGATCTCGGCCATCGTTGCCGTCCTGATGAACCCGGATCAAATCCGCGTCTCGATGTGGGCTAGCGGGTTGCTGACTTTCTATCTCGCCTATTGCGTCAGCATCATGCTATTGCTGAGGATGCGGCAGGAGTCGACCTCTGCATTTCGTGTGCTGGTGCATGGTGCCGATGTGGTGTGGCCTGCGCTCATCGCGATCTTCACCGGTGGGCAGGGCAATCCTTTTTTCCTGCTATTCGTTTTTGTGCTGGCGGCAGCCGCTTACCGCTGGGGGTTATGGGAAACGATCAGCACCGCGGCCCTCGCCCTGGCCTTGCTGTGGACCGAAAGCCTGGCTTTTCACTTGCACATCGTGCGCGGTCTGGACGAGATTCTGCTAAGCCATCACTTGCCGCAGCTCAGGGCAAATGCCGCAGCGTTTGAGCCCAACGCGCTGTTCATGCGCTCCATCTACCTGGTGGTGCTGGGCTGGATGCTGGGCTATCTCGCCGAACAACAAAAGCAACTGCGCGCGGAAAAAGCGGTCATTGCCCGAACCCTGGGTTTGGCGCGCGTGGAAGCGGGGATGACCGGCACCATGCAGGAAATCCTCGGCGATTTGTTGACCACCTATGGCGCAAAGGAGGCTGTGCTCGCCTCGCTTGAAGCCAATAGCCAGCATGTGTTCGTCGGCGAGATTCGCTCTCTGAGCGGGGCCCCAACTTCTTTCCACTGGCTGGAAGCCACCCCCGCGGATCGCGAAACCTACCTTTATGATTCTCCCGCGCAAACCTGCTATGTGCACCGCGGCCGCCGCGGAGGTCTAGACACGTTTGTAGCTTTGGACGCCGGCGGAATGCCTTTGAAAGACCTCTCGCATTCCTTCTTGGCGGCTCTGCGGAAGAAACACGAGTTTGCCGGCCTGGCCACGGTCTCGTTTCTTTTCGGCCGCGAATGGTCCGGCCGCATCTTTCTCTTTGATCCGGCCCTGACAGGAGACACCGAGGAAGAACTGCGCTTCTTGCAGGAACTGGTGCGCCAGGTCGGACCGGCGGTTTACAACGTGTACCTGTTGCGGCGTCTGCGGCGCCGCGCCGGAGCGCTGGAGCGGGCGCGTTTTGCCCGCGAGTTGCACGATGGCGCGGTGCAGTCGCTCATCTCGGTGGAAATGCAGGTCGACGTGGTGCGCCGCCAGGCGGCGACCGAACCCGCCGCAGTCGCCGATGAGTTGGGCCGCATCCAGATCCTGTTGCGCGAGGAAGTCCTCAAGTTGCGGGAGTTGATGCAGCAGATGAAGTCGTTCGATGTCGACTCAAAAAGACTCCTGGCTCTATTGGCCGATACGGTCGAAAGATTTCAGCGCGAGACCGGCATTTCCGCCCGCTTTGTCTCCGACGTTGAGGAGATCGACATGCCGCAGCAGGTATGCCGCGAGCTGGCGCGCATCGTGCAGGAAGGGCTGGTCAATGTGCGCAAACACAGCCGGGCGCACCAGGTCCTGGTTCGCCTGGGCGTCCGCGATGAAATGTGGACCGTCGTGATCGAGGACGATGGATCTGGATTTCCCTTCACCGGGCGCCTCTCGCAGGCCGAGCTGGACGCCATGGGAAAAGGGCCAGTAGTGATTAAGGAACGGGTCCGTTTGATTGAGGGCGATCTCACGGTAGAATCGAATCCGGGCCGCGGTTCGCGACTGGAGATCAGCGTCCCGCAGAAGAAGCGGGAAGTAGTCTATGGACAATAAAAAAGCGCAATCCGTGCGCATCCTGATTGCCGACGATCATCCCATCTTCCGCGACGGCTTGCGCCGGCTGCTGGAGGCCGAGCCCAAGTTTGCCGTTGTGGGTGAAGCCTGCGACGGCGCCGAAGCCCTGAAACTTACCCGCCAACTCAAGCCCGACATTCTGCTGCTGGATTTGGCCATGCCCCGGCATCCTGGCCTCGAAGCGCTACGCGAAATGAGTTCCGGCCCGGCCGGCTCTTATTCCGTTCGCGTCATTCTGCTCACCGCGGCGGCGGAAAAAAATCAAATCGTAGAGGCGCTGCAACTTGGTGCGCGCGGCGTGGTGTTGAAGGACTCCGCCACACAGCTGCTGCTCAAGAGCATTGATACGGTGATGGCGGGGGAATATTGGGTCGGCCGTGAGAGTGTCTCGAATCTGGTGCAGTATCTGCGAACCCTGGTGCAGTCTTCGGGAGAAGAAGCGCGGCAGAAGAAATTCGGGCTCACGCCGCGGGAGTTGGAAATTGTCTCCGCCGTGGTTGCCGGCTATGCCAACAAGGAGATCGCGGAATACTTCAAGATCAGCGAAGACACGGTAAAACATCACCTTAGTAACATCTTCGATAAACTTGGGGTCTCGACTCGGCTGGAACTGGCCCTGTTTGCGGTGAACCAATCATTACCACTTAAGACAATTGTCTGAACGGGCGTAGCACTTTGGTGCTACCGGCTGACACCTGCGGGCTATTGGACGAGAGCACCCATGAGAGCTATTATAGGCACAGTCATTGACTTATTTGAGGGGCACATTTCCGCAGGTTTTCCACAGCGGAATAACTTCGTCCCTCAAGTAGCAGTTGGCGCCCAGGCGCCCAAAGGAGAGCTTGTGACAAAGTTCCTAAAACAACTCTGGTCCGATGAACGCGGCCAGGACATTGCCGAATATGCAGTTATGCTGGCGGTGATCTTGGTGATCGTGGTAGGCACGATCCGCTTGATCGGGACCAACGCGAACACCGTCTTTTCACAGGTCGGAAGCGCCATTCAATAGCGTCGACAACTGGGGCTACTCAGCAAGTCCTTCTACCCGGCGATCCTCCCTCTCGCCTATTGGCAGCTTTCTGTAGTCTTTTCACCTGCACGCTAGACCGCACCAAGCCGGGGCGAAACCTCGCCTGAAATCTTCACTTACGCACGGGCGAAGTAAGAGCCATCCTGTCCTGGCTTCCGCTGGAAAGTCGGGTCAAGTAAGGAAAGAACGGCGTTATTTCAAACGGCATCTTCTCGCGAGCCGAGGTCAGCGATATTGGTTTTGTCTTCACCATCTCGATGCGATCGCTCCAGGGATCCAGTCTGATGCGGCCACCCAGGGGCAAGGCCGCGATCTGATCCATCTTTCGCATCTCCAGCTTAGGAGCCGATTGCAGTAGGGCCGCCATTCGAAGGTCGCTGCCTTTGCTCATGCCGCTGCCCAGGTGAGGGCGGATCAAGCTCTTCAGTTCCGGCGAATAATCCTGCAACGCCCGCAAAAAGAGCCCCGCACTGGCCAGCTTGTCCTTGTAGGGAGAGTTCGCCAGCAGTTCCATCGCCTTGTTGTCGGCGGCTTCCTCCTCCGCCGGCGAGTGGGAGAAATCCAAATGGTTGAAAGCGTCCTGATCGCGGAAGAACATGCGGTCATTGAATGCCAGGCGGGTGTCCAGTTGATGGCCCAGAACGATGTGGCTGAGTTCGTGGGCTAGTACCATCGCCAAGGAAGCCTCGTCCGGCAACACGTCCAGCAAACCGCGGCTGAGCACGATCGTGTGTCCGATGGTAAACGACTCCAGGGGCGTCGTCAGCAGCACCCGGCTGCGGACTTCGGGCTGGATGTTCAAATTGTTGGTGACGATCAGATTGTTGACCACGGTTTGCAGCACCTTGTCGACTTCGCCCTCAGGGGCAATCAGGCCGATGCGCTGCAGACGTTCGATGGCGTTGTCTTCCGCTTCCCGTTCCCACAGGCGCGCGCTCTCGACCGGGGACGCGTCTTGAGTAGCGGGACTCTGGTCCTGCACTCCTTGCGGCGAGTCCACCAGAATCTCGGTAAAGGACGAGTTTCCGCCCATGCGCTGCAGGTCGTATCCCCACATCCGGGTCTGCGCCTTGAAGTGGAGCGCTTGCGGGCTGCGGGCCTGGTCATTGGACTCTTCGCTGTAGATGTAGGTCGGCAGCCACAAGCCCGGCCGCAGATTCCCGCGCCAGCTGTCGAAGTGCAGGTAATCGTTGCGATGCGAGCGTGAAGCGGTGTAAGTGCCGTTAAAGCGCACGATGTTGAAGTCCTGATCTTCCACCCAGATTCTTCCTACAAAACGCCCCTCGCCGGCTTCCTTCTTGGGCTGGACGTCGATGGCCAGACAGCGAATCTCGCCCAGAAACTCCCGGCGCACGTAGGTGAAGTTGTAGTTCTTAGGCTGAAAATCCTCGTCGAGAACCGCCATCTGCGCGAAGCCGAGCGGCAGGAAGCGCATGGAATATAAATCCTTGACGCTGCTCAGCGCAGCCAGCTTGGCGGCCAGCTCATGGGTGAATCCGGACTTGCGCTTGAGAAATTGGTTCTCTGTACCGTCCGCCATGTCGACGCGGCCCAGAAAATACTGATCGCTGACCGGGATCGCGCCGTTTTCATCGGTGCTCTTCAGATTCTGTATGTAAGTTTCAGCGAGGGGATGGAGTTGACGAATCTGAGCATTGAAGAAACGCTCACGGTCCACCACCCGGTTCATGACTTCTTCGAACGATCCGGGTGTGGCGGACGGCATGCCGGCCGGCGCCGCTTCATGGCTTTGCCCCTGAAGATCGGCGCTTACCGCCTGCGCGGGGAGAGCAGTTTGGCTGGGATTGCCGGGCTCCCTCGCCGCCGGAGCGCTTTCCTGGCTGAAGGTCCATGCTGGGAGCAGGAGAGCAGCGAACATCACACAGAGCGTTTTGAAATTGCGCATAAGAAACCTCTTCCCCAAAAAAGTAAAGTTCTCTCAGGCCAATTGAAAAATGATATGCAGCACGGCGGTCGAGTCGGCGGATTGGCCGTCCCGCAGAGCCGGCCGGAAACGAATCTGTTCGGCTGCGCGAACCGCAGCCTCGTCCAAGCCGTGGCCCAGACCCCGCACCACACGTACCACGTGCAATTTCCCGGAAGACTCGAAAACTACCTCCAACAACACTTCGCCCTCGATGCGCAGCTTGCGCGCTTCATCGGTATAAATGGGATTGGGTTTGGCCAGTATTTCGGCCGGAACCGCTTTGGGAGCCTCGGGCTTGGGACGAACCGGAGCTGCGGCCGCTGGCTCCGCATCGCCGAACCCACTTTCCCGCACGGTGCCACGCGTAATACTTGCAGTGCGGCTGCTGCCGTCCCCTAGAGCCGTTTCATTGCCAAAGCCAGCGCTGGCGACTACTCCCTTGGCGCCCCGGGCTCCCGCTGTCCCGTTGCCATAACCCGGCCCCGAGGGCAGATCGAAAGATCCCACCTGGGCGATGTTCACCGGCTTGCCGTTGGTAGGCCTAGCGGGCACGCCGTTAGGATCGCCAAAGCCTCCGGTCTGAGTCTTCTGCGGAGCGGCCGCAATGGTGGGCGGTGCCGAGCTGCCTGTGGAAAACACGTTGGTCGCTACCAGCCGGCGCGGAATCACCGGCGCAACCGGAACCGGGATCTCTCTCGCGGCGAGTTCGATCTTGGGTGCAATGGGCGCGTCCTCGGCCGGGGTCTGACGCCTGATCGGGGGAGAGGGAACGTGGATCGCATCCGCGCGCTCGACTACCGGCTCCACCTCGAGAGGCTTGATGACTTGCACCGGAGCTGGTGCATGATTCACAGGGACCGGCGTCGGCACCAACTCGACAAAGTGATAATCGTGTTGGGGGGGAGCCAGCACTTCCGGATGCAGCACTGCAACCCATGCCAGGGCCATGACCGCAACACTCTGCCCGCCCATGCTGAGTAGGAACTGTTTCCACGGTGGCCGCTTCTCGGGCAACGACGCAAACAAGCTGACGTCCGGATTTTCGGAGTTGGACATGAGCGAACCGATTCCTTTGGCCAGATAGCTATAACGACGAAGGGCCAAAATAGACCCAGCCTCTAGTGGCGTACAGGAGAGGGCTGGAATGCGTTTGAACCTTCAAATCCGCCAAAGCAATAACATGCCCACTTTCGCCGGGCGAGCGAAAGCAAGCACTTACCCTCGGATCATTGTTTTCAGTGGGCAACATGTTACCAAAGTCCAACCCAAGGTGGTCAAGAAAGTTGCATTTCGGGACCTTCTGATTTGCCGGAAGGACCCCCCACTGCGGGAATTTGCCGAAGGCGAATTGGAGGCTGGGAAGCTCGGAGATGCCGTTTTGGTCGGTAAAGTAGCGATTCTGCCGTTTGTTCCGGTTCTTAGGGGAGCCTCGTGCTTGGTCGAGCAGTGGCCTGCATCGACGCGTCCCCACGCCCCAGCGGCCTCGCCGTTCCGTCGAAGTAGGCTTGCGCTCGCAACCATGCTTTTGCGCCAACCAGACGGCCCAGTTGCCGTCCCGCCAGGTCGGCATGGCGAAAGTGAATTCCTCCGTAGCGGCGGGACAAGCCAGCCTCATCGGCGGCGTCGGCGAAGGTTTCCCACCGCAAGACCACTGCCTGGGCAGGAGTCCTGCCAGGCTCGATTCTGGAACTGCCCGGCGCCAGCGTGACGGAATAGCCAAAGCGGCTGCTCCCGGTCCACAGCTCGAGAATCGCCGCAGCAGCAGCGCTGTAGGTGCTGTGTCCCGAGAGGTAGTCGGGGAATGGGGGCGTTGGAAAGGTCGCGGGCTGGTACGGAATCCATTGCGAGCCGTCCATCTCGACCGTTCCCTTTCCCGGCCCGCCCCAGGCGCGAATTTTCTTTCCGCGGTAGAGCACCGGAATGGCCGTAACCGGGCGGACCGAATCGTAGGTCCGCTTCATGTCCCAGGCGGCGATACCGGCATCGAGGATCGCATTGCTCAGGGCGAAAAACATCTTCACATCGTCATCCAGCGTGTGGTGGTCTCTGGCGGATATGAACTGCGCAAACAGCGCCCAATGGCCGGGAGGCTGCTCCGAATTCGGCCCATCCAGCCAGTATTCGGCGATCATCTTCTGGCGATCGGTCAACCCGGCGCTGATCGCGATCAACTCGTCGGCCTGTTCCTGGTACTCGCCCGATCCGTAAGTTGCGGGGGCAAGCGATGGCGACTGCGCCAGCCAGCGAAACTCGTCTCCTTTGGACAGCGCGAACGGAGTGACGAAGCACCACTGCGCGCCCATAAACCGCTGGGTCATCAGGTCTCCGGTGGAGTTCACGAAGGTGAGCGGCTGCCAATGGTTGGGGTCGGAGGGCGCAGCTCGCGCCGGAACCGGGCTGGGAGTGTTTACCGGAGCGTAGCCGGACCAGTCGGAGTAAGCTCCCTGGGCCAGATCGCCTAACTGATTGGCCTTATCGTGATGGCGGAACTCGAGGACCGCGGCGCAGGCGACATTGCCGATGCCGGCGGGCGTCTCGATATCGATCGACTTGTCGTTCGGGTCGTACCCGAGTTGCTTCATCAGCGGGACGTACACAGAATTGATGTCGACGGGCAGCACGTCGGCCAGCGCGCGATAGGCAGCATAGCTGATGGCCTGCTCTTTGTTGGCCCGGATTCGCTCGGACGCCGGGCGGCGAAGCGCTCCCTGGAGTTGCGTTCCCACCGCGCGCTCGTCGTAGGCAGCCCACGCGTCGTACATGCAGATGTGAACGACGGCTAAGGCCCGTGCGACCATCGGCGCGCCGAGTTTGGCGTCGCGGATGCCTTGCAGGGCGGCGGAGTTCCATCCTAGAACAGGGTTCTGATCGGCTGCGACGAAAGGACCGCATAGCAGGAGCGACACTAGACAGCAGCGCACTGTTATTGTGCCGATACCACTGATGTGGCCACTGATATTATGCCGCCGGTCCATCATTTTCACGAGTGTGCTCAGTTAGGCTTGCCGCTCGCAGATCTTCTTCTGCCTCGCGGGCCTCCTTCTCAAGCACTGGATCTCCTGACTCTTGGAGTTTCTTGAGGGCAGCCACCTTTTGAGCAACCTCGGGAGGACGCATCGCCTGACACAGCCGCTCAACCTTTTGAAGGGTACCGAGTTCGCCCGGCTTGAGGGGCACTACTCCTCGCGCGTGCTGCTCACCCCTGAAATATGATCGATGGGGATCAAGATCATAGGTCGCAGTCCAGTGGTCAAGAGTGACCTGGTCCGGAGCGACCAGGAAGAGCATGTAGCGTTGACCGGGCAACAGCATCTCCCGCTGATGATTGTCGACTACAGCGGGCTCGTCTCTGGGTAAGAAGACGTACACGGTTCGAGGAGCCTCTGGGGAAGCCAGCGATTGAAACCGAAAATCGCTCTGACGACAGAGCGTGTTTTCGACCTCAATAGTGTAAAGAGAGCCACCCACGATTAAACTCAAATTGCCCTCCGCCTCAATTTTGGCCTCAAGGATCTTTGTCAGTCGCTTGCCGACGCCGTCGCTCCGTGTGACGGTACCGACAACGACGAACCGGCTCGCAGCTGCTCTCGTGTATAAATCGCCGAGATCTTGTTCCGGTGCGACAACCGGTGAATCGATTTGTGACTTCCCTGTCCTGGCATACCCCAGGGTAAGCAGGAGCAAAAGGACCCTTGCTGCATATCTATTCAATTGATTCACAATTCTCCTTGGGGGCTGGCCGACCCTTCGGTCCACAGTTCTGTCCGTTAGTCCAGCTGAGGCTGCCCCACCCTGCGCGGTTTTCGCAGGGTGGGTACCACAAGCCTCGACCCAAGGTTTCGTCCGCTTAGTCAAGTGCATCGTTACCCACTCTTCAAAAAACGAAGGGTGGGGCAGCCCTCGTTGGAAATCTCGCCAGAAAACTAAGGTGGGCCAGCCCCCTACGGTGTTACTGTCACCGTCATCGCATTCGACTTCACAACGCTGCCCGAGACAGTTCGCGACAATTGGATCGCATATGTGCCAGGATGGCTCACGTCATAGCGCCCGCTGACAGTCGTAAGACTATCCATGCTTTCGCCTGGCTTTAGGGTATGAAGGACACTAAAGCCGTTAATGGGCGGCTCTGGCTGCGACTGGCCTCCTCTTTTCACCAGGTTGCTCTTGCTGTCACGAATATCCTGTTCATAACTAATGTCCACGCCCCGATCAAACGAGCTTGACCTGCTGTACATCTGTGACAAGCTAATGTCGTGATCAGAGGTATTGGTAAGCCTAATCTTTACCGTGACCGGGGCCCCTGCTTTCACTATGGGCGTACCGGTACTTATCACTATCGAAACCGGCGGCTTCGATTGTGTGGCTGGCTGTGACTGGGCTGCCGCAACAAAGGGAGTCCCCGCGAACAACAATAGCGCCAAAATAGCCTTCATGATTCCTCTCCAATCGTCAATAATCCCGATTTCATTGCGAAGTGCCTGTCCATGTTGGATAACCGTCCAAAAGAATAAGCGTACCGACCGATGTTTGAGACGCATTGCTTGCTGTAAAGCCACCAACTAGACCAGGAGTCCCATTAGTTGTCGCCGTCCAATTGCTAGCGGACCCACACGATACATTACAGTTGGCCGAGCCGGAGAATGACCATCTCTGATACCCGAGCGGGACTGGGATTGAAGGTGTACTGGCGGACTGCCACATCAAGAACATTGTTGCATCAAAAGATCGACTCAGGGTGGTGTAGGTCGGCAGCAGCTGTGTCAGAGGCGCATCGTTTGTTGGAGGAGGACTGCCAGGGTAAGGATACGAGAAATCCAGACCGCTGTGCGTAGCGCTAAAGCTGCCGGTCAACGCGTCGCTGGCTACCAACTGAACAACCAGAAAGCTTCCGCCAGAGGAGTTGGAGTAGCCGGTTGGGGTGCCGAACGAGATGCCTGGGGAGCCGGACTGGTTCAAACAGTCCCCGGTCAGACTACCATACACCAGCCAAGGTCCAGCGGGAACGGTCTGTCCATTGCGGACGCAACTGGAAAGGCTAGCTATTGTGAGGTGGCTGTATGGTGTACTAGTCATCGTTCCCCCGCTCGGACCCGCGACGTTGAAGGTCGCGGTAGCGACGGGGCTGTTAACGCTGCTACCGCCGCCAGAGATGGAGTACTGGTAAGTCATGTTCAAGGAGTTGCCAGGGTACACCCAATAGAACGTGTAGCTGGACGCAGCGTTGCTGGGAAGGGCCGTCACTGACCCGCTACTCGTGGACGCAGCGTAGCCGCCCACAGCCGTTCCCGGAGGTATCGACCACTGCTGACTCGATATGCTGGTGCAAGAAGGCGCAGAAGGTGATGCACTCAAGGCAATTTGCTGGCCTACTACGACAGACTGCGTCCCAGAGATCGATTGGCCCCCAAGAAGTATGCTAGGCGCGGCCGGCTGTGGCAAAGTCACACTCACTGGCCACGCATTGCTGGCTGCTCCGGAGCCGCCGTCTACTCCGGCGAAGCTAACCGTAAGGTTCTGAGACCCAACAGAAGTAGAGCAAGTCACTTGGTAGGTTGCCGTAATAGTGCTGCCGTTGACGACCGTCGGATTCGAAACTGTTATTCCACCTCCGTCGAAACTCACCGTCGGCTGACCCGGGAAGGACTGGAACCCCGATCCTCCGATGGTCAGTACTCCGCTGCCTCCCAGAACAAGGGGCGAGGGCGCGACACTGGTGACGCTAACTTGCGCGACCGTCCCCGGCGCGCTCGCCCCAATCAAGGAGGTTATAGGGCAACCGACATAACAAACGTTGGCGGCGTAGATGGGTACATTTGACTCCTGAAAATGAACGTTGGCCGACCCGGCGCCCACCCCGTGCGTAAGGCCTGCCTGCACCGTCGCTATATTCGTATGGTCGCTGCTCCAGGTGCTGTTGTTCGTAATGTTGTACTGAGTGCCGCTGCTCCATTGCTCCGTCGCGGTCTGTTGGGTCTGGCGACCTATAGCCAGGACGAACGAACTAACCGTTTCCCAGAATCCGGTGGCCCCGTCGCAAGTCTGGCAATTGTTGGAGTTGCAAACCGCTTTGCGCACGTTGTAGATGCCAGAATCCATGGCGACCAATATCTGTTCGCGGTCGTCGTGGCCGCCTAAGATCTTGGCGCTGCCCTCATGCACGGTCGCTGGAATGAGATTTCCTTCAGAGTCAGGGACTTGGTTTTGAATAATCTCGGACATGTTGAACGTTCGCGTTGTTCTCGGTTCCAAGTGAACTGGGAGCGAGTAGTGTCCGCCCGCAAAAAATACTTTGAACGCCAAATCCTGGGCCTCGTCGGCGGGATTCCACAGAGTGACCATCGTGTCGTCGCCATTTCCCGTGCTCCAGTAAGGCATTGACCTACCGGCGCTTTCCAATGTCCCGTGTGGGATCACTTCGAACACGTAAGTATTCGTCTGGTCAACGCTCCCGGCGGCCAACAGCAGGCCCCCCGTTTTGCCCTGCGTGTCGAATTCCAGATTAACGCTGCCGTTCAAGCTCTTCAGGCTAGCGGCAGAAACAATCGACAAGACATCCAGACTGCGGCTACTGTATGGCGGCAAGGTCAACTGCGGCAGCTTGGCGGAGTGAGCGGAACCGCCTGCCATCCACCAAAGCGTCGGCGTCACCGAAGCGGGCGAATCCGAGACGTTGCGTACCACCGAATAGGGCGTGAAGGTGGTTCCCGCCGGGAATGACATCATGGGGTCGGCGGCACCTACCATCAATCCCAATTCTGTAACGCTGAGTTGAGTGACCTTGGCGGATGCTTCCGGGGCGGGGAGAAAGTGCAGCGCAGCCGAGTAGCCGACGCTCTGATCTTCGACTCCGCCGTTAATCACGAGTCCGCCCCCGGGCCTGTTATAAGTGATGCGAATGCCGCCCTCGCGGGTTGGAGCCGACTGAAGTTCGTCCAAGTCTACGATTTTCGTTCCGTGCGGCGATACGGTCACGGTATGCGTCGCCAGCACTGCAGCCTGATTGTCGCTTACCTGCATGGCGGCGGTTATCGGCTGCGAAGTTGTGTTCGCCAGTGCCACAAAAGCGGTAACGTTACTTTCATGCTTCCACCATAGTCCCTCCATCGTGGTTACCGGAGGCGGAACTGCGGGAGCCTGCCCCGGAATGACGAAGGGTTTGGATGGCTGGAGACCGTAACTGAAGATCACACTGTGTACGCTGTCCAGATTTCGTATGGTTGCGCAGATGGGGTCCCAAGGCCAGGTGTACTGAATTTCTACATACCCAGAGAGCGTCGCGTAGGAAGAGATGCCCTGCGCTTCGAGTCCGGCGTTGATATCGACGATTGCGGTTCCGGCGGCTTCGAGCTTCACATCGGGCAGCGTGTATTTCGTGCCGTTGGCGAGATACAGGATCGGCGTCACGGTAACTGGATCAGTCTCGACTATGTTCTTCAAATAGATCGACGACTTGAAGTTGGCATCGGTCATCCAAAGACCTCCGACCATCGAGCCCTGAACAGCGGGATCGTGCCAGCTTTTCGGATGCGGCAGGCGAGGTGGAATCGGTCGGTGCGGAGCCAATACGGCGGGCTGCTGTGTTTGCGCGGATAACAACGACGACAACCCGAGAGCGAGGGCCGCTAGCCCGAGGAACCGGCTCATGAGAAATTCTCCTCGACAAATTAAATTTGGCCTGGGGACCCGACTAGGACTCGGTGATGGGGAGGCCCGAACCTACAGGAAGAGTCACTTCCGCAGTCGGACGCCTGTGGATCGTTACGATAACGGAACGGAGAAGCGGAACTTTGTGTTGAAACTCGGACGCAGCAGGCTCAGAGCCGAACCCAGCCGCAGTCTAAAATTCTGCGGACTACGAGATCGCTTAATCGGCAATGTTCTGAGTTTGTAACAAGCCTCGGGCTCTCAGCTGGGCGCGGCCCTCAGCAGCGCACGATTTTTGAGCTCTTGATGCCTCGCGTGGCGTTGCGGGTATCGACTACGATTTGCGACTCCCGCACGATCTGGGCGTAGTCGTAGTCGGAGTGGTCGGTGACAATCACTACGCAGTCATATTGCCCGAGATCATCCAGCGGGGCGCACTTCATCTGCAGGTCGTACTTACGGCCTTTGCCGATGAACGGGAAATAGGGGTCGTTGTAGCTCACCAGGGCGCCGTCTTTTTGCAGCAACTCGATGATGGTCAGAGCGGGCGATTCGCGCAGGTCGTCGATGTCCTTTTTGTAGGCGACTCCCAAAACCAGCACGCGCGATCCGTTGAGGGACTTCTTTTGTTGGTTGAGCGCCTTGGTCACCGATTCCAGCACGTGATAGGGCATCCCAATATTGATCTCGCCCGCCAGCTCAATGAAGCGGGTGCGGAAGTCCCATTCCTTGGCCTTCCAGGAAAGATAAAAGGGGTCCACGGGAATGCAGTGGCCGCCCAGGCCCGGCCCCGGGTAGAAGGGATGAAATCCGAAGGGCTTGGTGGAAGCGGCCTCGATGATCTCCCAGATATCCAGGCCCATGCGCAGCGACAGCAGCTTCAACTCATTAACCAGCGCGATGTTTACGCAGCGATAAATGTTCTCCAGCAGCTTGGTCATTTCCGCGGCGGCGGGAGAAGACACCGGGACCACGCGGTTGAAGATGGCGCCGTAAAGCGCCCCCGCCAGCTCTGAGGCCGCTGTATCCAGGCCACCCACGACTTTTGGAATGTCGCGGCGCGCCACCGTCGTATTGCCCGGATCTTCCCGCTCGGGCGAGAACGCGACGTAGAAAACCTGATCGTTCGCGGCATCGCCGCGCGATGCCTTGAGCCCATTCCGGTTGCCTTTTTCCAGAATGGGTATCAGCTCTTCCTCAGTGGTTCCGGGATAGGTCGTGCTTTCGAGCACTACAAGCTGCCCGGCCCGAAGGTGCGGGGCGATGGACTTGGCGGTATCCGTGATATAGCTCAGATCGGGCTCGTGGTACTCGTTCAGCGGCGTGGGCACGCAGATGATGAGGGCGTCCATCTCGGTCAGCCGCGAAAAGTCCGATGTGGCCTCAAAACCGGCCGCCCGTGCCTGCTGAATTTCAGTCGCCGGAATGCGGTAAATATAGGAGCCGCCCTCGGTCAAAGTGGCAACCTTGCGCTGGTCGATATCGAACCCGGTCACCGGGAACTTCTGCTCCGAATACAGCAAAGCCAGGGGAAGGCCAACATAACCCAGTCCCATGACCGCGATTCGCGCTTGGCGGAGTTCGATCCGGTTCTTCAGTTCGGCGAGCGGAGCGGTGGTTGCGGATCGCATAGTTGTCATGAAGTTGTATCACCCCAGGAGCTTCGTAGTATGCCACAGTCGTCTAGCGGGCTCGCGGTCGCCGAAATGCTCCGGGGCCGCTACTGGTCCCAATCCTGTTTTTCATGCCGTTAATGATTACTAAGGTTACTTGGCAACCCATATGCCTGTCCGATGATACTAAGGGAACGCCCGAAGGTGGGGTGACGTTCGGTAACCCCACGGATGCCTAAAGCAATAAAAGTAATTGACGACGAATGGCATGCGGGCTACGATAAGACACACTCGATCTCTAAAGCTATGCGACTAGGAAAGGTTCGGCCTATGCTGCGCAACATCCTGTGTTGGACTATGCTAGCGGTTTTTCCCTTGTCTCTGATGGCTGCAGATTCTGGCGCGGCCATGTTGTATGCCAAAGGAACGGCTTGGCTTAATGGCGGCACAGTCCCACGCTCTTCGGCAGTTTTCCCTGGCGATCTGGTGCAGACCAAGACAGATTCCATGGCCAATATCAATGCTTCCGGCTCGAATGTCATGATCCTGCCGGATTCCCTGGTTAAGTTTGAAGACAATGGCGTCGCGGTGAATCGTGGCAGCGTGAATGTGGCGACGGCAAAGGGAATGAGCACCCATGCCGAAGATCTGACGGTGACTCCGGCCACCAACACCTGGACAGAATTTGAAGTCAGCAACTCGGAAGGCAAAGTTCAGATCATCGCTCGCAAGGGCGATCTCAGTATCAGTGATGGGTCGGGAACCAGCACATTGCCTCAAGGGCAGCAAACCACGCGCGATCAGACGGCTACCAAGAGAACCCGGCGCAGCGGTGGAGCGGCTCCAGCAGCCGGTGGCGGACTCCTCGACTCCCCGATCATCGTGGCGGTCGGCGGAGCGGCGATTGGATCTCTGGTTACGTGGGTGATCCTGGAGTCATCCACCCCGTCGAGTCCGTCGAAGCCGTAGTTGCGGGTGCATTCGGCGAGGTTCTTCGTCGTTGCAAGAGCGATGACGGAGCGGCTCGACTTCTTTGGTGGCTGCTTCTCCCACACAAACACATGATTTGCAATCGGAGGATTAGATGCGCAGCCATCTGATCCTCCTTTTTCCGCTTGGCGTTTCTTTGTGCACCCTGCCAGGTTGCGGTGGTGGCAGCAGCTCCGGCCCTCCACCGCCACCGCTGGTTAGCGTCGCCATTTCTCCTTTGCAAGCCACGGTAAAAGCTGGAAGTCAGTTTCCCTTCCAGGCGACGGTCCAAGGCAGCACAAATGCCGGCGTTATATGGCGGGTCAACGGGGTGACCGGGGGAAGCGCGACGAACGGCATGATCGACGCAGCCGGAATCTACACCGCGCCTTCGATTCTTCCGACACCGCCTGTGGTCACTGTCACCGCAACTGCACAGGCCGACCCAACTCGATCCGCGTCTGCCAGCGTTACCGTTATCGTCGGTGTCACCGTGTTGCCCACAAGCGCGGCGCTGAATGTCAGCAGTGCACAGTGTCTGGTGACCCAGCAGTTTGGCACCGTAATCACGGGAACCGACAATGCTGCTGTCAATTGGAGCATCCTAGCCAACGGCGCCCCAGTGGCAAGCTCCGATCCGACCTTTGGCACGATCGACACGACCGGCTTGTATGCCTCTCCCGACACCATCCCCAACCCTCCGAACTTCAAAGTCAGCGCCCAGTCTCAATTGGATCCCATGCAGTCCGGGAGCGCCAGCGTCAGTATTTCCGCCGGAGGCCCGGGAGTGAATCAGGTGGCACAGGATGCGCCGGTTGAGTTGGGTACATCGGGAGGGAACGCCAACGATAAAAGCGCGGGCTCCTGCTGTTCGGGGACTTTGGGCGCCCTAGTAAGCCGAAACGGAGACCAGTTCATTCTGAGCAACAACCACGTTCTGGCTCGCAGGGATCTCGCGCAACCTGGAGAGGCTATCACCCAGCCCGGTTTGGTAGATAACGGTTGCGTGACCGCGCCTCAGGTGGCCAGCTTTACGCAAGCGGTCAGACTCCAGAACGCGAACGGCACCGCCGCTGCAGATGCAGCGCTGGCGCGGGTGGTGGCCGGACAAGTCGATCCGGCCGGAGCTATTCTGCAGCTTGGTCCGGTGAGTTGCGGACTGGCCGGACCGGCGCCGCCTGCCAGCACGACAATCGTGCCCGCCATCGGCATGCCTGTCGCCAAGAGCGGGCGATCCACCGGCTTGACCTGCGGGAGTATTACTGCGGTTGCGGTCGACGACGTAAAAGTGCAATACCAGACCTCCTGCGGCGCGACCTCGAGTTTCACTGTTACGTTCAACAACCAGGTGGTCATTCAAAGCTCCACTTTTGGCGGCTCCGGGGACTCAGGTGCGCTGATTGTGAATAGTGACACGGCGGAGCCCACGGCCCTGCTTTTTGGAGGTGATTTGACCACGGGCGTGATTGTGGCAAATCCAATCCAGGACGTTCTAGCCGCCTTGCCCGATCCCACCACACAGGAACTGCCGGCGATTGTGGGAGGAAGTAAGCATGCAGTGGAGGCTTGCAGCGGGCCAGCCATCGCGGGGGCTGCGCGGCCAAGGCCGGCGGCGATTCTGCGTTCTTCGGAAGTCGAGCGCGCCAAGACGGCAAAGCGCAAGCACCTGGCGGAGTTAGCGGCAGACCCGGCAGTCCTGGGGGTTGGAGTGGGAGCCGGAGAAAAATCCGGGGAAGCAGCGATTGTTGTATTTGTAGAGCAGGAAAAATCGCACCGGCCTATTCCCGCCAGCCTCGACGGCGTGACGGTCCAGGTAAAGACCATCGGACCGCTCCGGGCATTTGGGAGATCGTCCTGCTCCACCATGAAGGATGCGGACGCGATTTCGCTACGCTGAGAGTTCGCCTTCCATCTCGGAACGATGCTTGCGCAGCACCAATCGCCCGGTGGCGCCAAACCGGGGCGCCAGCGCGGCCACCACGCAAAGCACATAGAAAAGAGCTGCATTAGCTGGAATTTGCAGGTTGAAGTCTACCAAGCTGTGAACCATGATGCCGGTGATTCCCAACAGAGTGGCCAGCGCAACAGCCCCATTGGCATCCTTGGCCCAGTTGCCCACCTTCTTGACCGCCCGATAATAGGTGACAAAGATAAACCAGAGCATGGTGGCAAATCCCAGCGCCCCCAATTCCACCAATAACTGGGCGTAGTCATCGTGGGCCTGGTTGATGAAAGTGTCTGTATAGAAGGTCCGGTACTGAGGGTAGACGGTAGGGAACGTCCCAAAGCCCCATCCCAGCACGGGCTTGCGCAAGAACATCTGGAGCGAATCGCGGTCCACATTCAGGCGTAATCCGCCGGAGAGCTCATTGTGGGTTTCGGAATGGATGCTGGCGATTCGGCTGGTTACTTCTCCGCCGCCCAGCCACGCGAGCATCGCGACTGCGATCACCAGGAAGATGCCGAGCCCCCAGGCTAGTTTGCGGCTGGTGCGGCGCTTAATCAAAACCGCCGCCAGAATTCCCATTTGCACGGCGAACGCTAGCATTCCTCCACGAGAGCCGGACAGGAAGATCGTGGTAGCCATCAGCGCTGCCGCGCCCGCCGCCAGAATCTTGCGCGGGCCTTCCACGGAATCCGAAAGACAAGCGATCAAGGGGATCGGAATCAGCATCTCCATCAGGCCGGCATAGTGATTGTGATTTACGTAGGGGCCGTAGATCCAGCCGCCGGAGCGGGGAGTGCGCAGCCAGTAAAGCTTGCCATCGGAGGTCACGCTCTGGACCAGGGCAAACATCGCCAGAGCGAAGCCGTACCATGAAAACACCTGAGCCAGAATCTTGATCTGCGATGTGCGCCGCAGGCTCTGCACAACTAGAAAGCAAAGCAGGCCATAGGCGATGTACAGGCGGGAATGAGACAGGGATTCGTAGCGATACGCTGTGCGGCCAGTGGCGATTTGAACTCCGACCACAGCGGCAAACGCCAACATGGGGGCGAACAGCGGACTGCCCAGGATGCGCAGCTCACCGGAGGCGGCCTGCCACCAGACCCATAACAGGAACAGCACGGCGGCGCCGGCCTCGAGGACGAAGATGGACCAGGGCTCCACCGCGCCAAAAGCCAGCGGGCCGAACAGCAAAAGGCCAAACGTTCCGTACAAAACCACGGGAGCGAGAACCGAACGCGAGGACTGCGGGTCTTGAGACACGTCAGTAAGGGGTGCGACCAGCATGGGTGATTTCAATGGTTGCTATCCTTGTGGCTGCCTTTCCACCAAACGGATGCCGTCAATCCAGAGCTTGCCTTTAATCGGACTGCCCCCCGGGAAACGCTGGATGCGCAGCATCAGCAATTTGCAATCCGGCCCGGTGGTGAAGTTTCCGGTAACAGGCTTCCAGAAGTCGGCGTCTTTAAGTTCCTCGCTGGCAAAGTAGAACGTTTCCTTATAAAGATCCTGGATGGCAAAGCGCGGTCCTCCGACGCCCTGTATGTCCTGCGCTTTAAAGTAGGCAGAGAACTGGTAGTTTGTGTTGGGCTTCACGGGAATCATCTGTCGTATGCCAGCGTCTTCGACGCCGCGGCTGTCGAACGTAATCAGGAGGGAACGGTTCCCAGTATGGAACTGGGTTGGGTCCAGGGCGAGAGCTACCTCCGGAGACTGTCGGTACAGCCAGTCGAATCCGCCGTTGAGGACATCCAAACTAAAATCGCCGTTGACCACCAGATTCTCCGAATTCGGCTGATGGGTCGCCAGTCCTGAGACACTGCCGGCCTGCTGCCAGACCAAGCGAGCCTGATCCACCTCCCGCGCGGCAACCAGGTAGTTAATGTATTCGAATACGTAGCGCGTGGTTACGGGCTCATTGAGCTTCGCCATTTCCGCCCAAACTTTGGCTGCAGCGGCGGTTTCCTTCCTAGAAAGCAGGATTTCGAGGAAAGTCGAGTACACGCTGGAGACAGGCGGCACCACGTCGCGCAAGAGAACGTCAATGTCAGGCTTGATCCGCCAGCAAAGTTGCAGCGCGGACGCGGGAAGGTAGGGATCGTTTTTCAGAACCACCCGGAACTCCGCCAGAGCCTTCTCGGTGTCGCCGCGCACGATGTAGAAATTAGCCGCTTCCCAGGCCACTTCCGGAGTTGTCGGATCAGCTTCAATGGCGCGTTCGAGTGCCTGCTGCTGGCGATCGGCGTTGCCCAGCAGTTCGTAGACCCCCGCCAGATCGAACCAATAGCTTGACTGGTGTGGATTCAGTTGGACCGCGGCGAGATAAGCCTGGGCTGCCGCTTCCGGGGACCGCTGCACCAGCCACAGATAACGGCCTTCCAGATAGCGATAGTCAGAATTGCCGGGTTCCAGATGGACTGCTTTTTGCAGGCTGGCGAGGTCCTGCCGCGCCGAAAAATAAGCGGCGGCGTACTCGGTGGTGACCAGGACGAGGTAAGAGCCGGCCAGGAGCAAAGCGATTGCCAACAGTAAGACTTTTCTTGCCGAGCCGTGGAGCAGTATGCGCATTTAAGTTTCTTGCTTAAGAGCGAAGGCCGCGGGTTGACTGCTCCTCGGATTTACGCGCTGGTGGACGTAGCCTTTGCCTCAGGCTCAGGTTCGTCTTTCTCGCTACTGTCCTTGCTCATCAGCTCGCCGATATCCGCTTCGTCCGCCTGATAGTAGCGGCTCCCGTATTTTCCCTGGTACTCGTAATAGTAGTAATAGTCGGGGGAGTTGAGGTCAGCTGCATTCAACAACACTCCGGATACGCGGGCGTTCACCCGCACCAGAATGTCGCGGGCGCGGCGCAAAGCTTGTTTGGTGGTTTGCCCGGAGCGAATCACCAGCACCACGGCATCGGCCCGGGTGGACATGATCACGGCGTCGGTGACCGAAAGCGTCGGCGGCGTATCGATCACAATGTGATCGTATTCCTCTTTCAATCGCCCCAGAATGTCGCTCATGTTCGCGGAGGCAAGCAGTTCGGCAGGGTTGGGAGGCGGCGTTCCGGCTGGAAGCACGAACAGGGTGGGCAGCACGCTCGACCGCACGGTTGCTTGCTCCAGGGTCGTACTGCCGGTCAGTACGTTGCTCAAGCCGGTTCTCGGACCCATACCCAAAGCTTTGTGCACACTCGGCCGGCGCAGGTCGGCATCGATCAGCAGGACTCGGCTGCCTTTTTGCGCCAGCACGATGCTGCAGTTGAGACTGGTGGTGGTCTTTCCCTCCTGCGGAAGTGCGCTGGTAATCAGAATTACTTTAGGCGGCGCTCCCAGCGAGGTCAGCAGCAGGGAAGTGCGCAGCGCACGGTAGGATTCCGCCATCTGGGATTGCGGACGGGACTGGGTGATCAGCTCGACCGCTTCTCTGGAGGCGGTGACCGAAAGCCGCGGCTTTGAGTTCGCGTCGGTGCCAGCCCGCGAGCCCAGCGGAATCATGCCCAGAGACGGCAGCGAAGAGATGACTTGAGCCTGCTCGGGCGTGTGCACCGTGTTATCAAAGCCTTCCAGCAGAAACGCCAGGCCGATTCCCGTGGTTAGTCCCAAGGCCAGCGCAAACGCCAGGTTTCGGGGCACGTTGGGCTCGCTGGGTACGGTTGGAACACGGGCCACATCGACGGTTCGGAAGTTGTTGGAGCGAAGCCCGGCCGTGACCCCGGCTTCCTTCAGTTTTTCCAGCAAGCCCTCGTAGAGCGTACGGTTGGTCTCGACATCGCGCCGCAGCAGGCTGTACTCGATGGCACTCTCGTTCAGCTTGTTGGCCTCCTGCTTTTGCTTGTCCAGGGCGTCTTTCAGCATCTGCTCGCGCTGCAGGGCGGCTTCATACTCCCCTTGTACCCGGCCCAGCGCCTTCTTGAGTTCGACTTGGATCTGGGTCTCGATCTCCTTCAGTTGACTGTTGTATTGAGCGACTTTCGGGTAGGAGGGGCCGAACTGGGTGCTCAACTGTGCTACCTGAATCTTGAAGTCGGCTTGCTGCCCACGTAGACGTTCCAGGAGGTTAGAATTGGCCGCTCCGGTGGCTCTGCTGGAGTCGAAGTTGTTGGCAGCGGCAGCTACCGTATCCAAATCCTGAGACTGCACCAGATGATAGATGGACTCCTTGTCCATGCGCTCCGATTCCGCGGCGGTCAGTTGGCGGTTGAGTTCGTCCAACTTGGAAGTAATGATGTTCTGCTTCTCATCGCCGCCCAGGATTTCGTGTTCCTTCTGATACTGGACCAGTTTCTCCTGCGAGGTCTCGACCTTCATCTGCAAATCCACCAGTTGCTTGGAAAGCCAATCCGAAGCCTGCATGGTGGATTCAAAGCGGCTCTTGAAATTCTGCTCCACGTAGGTGCTCATCAGGGTGTTCACCACACGGGCGGCGAGTTGCTTGTCGGGACTGCGATAGTGAATATCAATAATGCGCGTGTCCGGCACCGAGGTGACGTTAAGGTTGGCCTTGAACTTGGCCAGCAGCATCGAAGTGGCGTCGGAATTCGCTTGCAGGGTGTCAGTGGTAAGTCCTAAGGTTCCGGTGGCGGAATTTGCGTCCTGCCGCTTGTCCAGATTCAATTCTTTGATCACCTGCAGAGCCAGCAGGTCGCTGCGCAGAATCCTGACCTCGGTATCGATGTCCGTGGTGTCGGCGTACCCCATGCCTCCGTTGGCGCTATCCTTGAAGTTGAGCATCATGGGATCAGTCTTATTGATCGCGATGCTGCCGGAAGCGTCGTAGATGCGAGTGGCTCGCATGGTGGCGATCGCGACCACGCCGAAGACTACCAGCAGGGTGGCAAGTATGATCCATCGGCGCTTGATCAGGATGCGAAGATAGTCGCGCAGCGCGGAGTCCTGGGAGGGCAGCGGCGCGAAGATATTAGGTCCAAGTTGCCGCTGGAACTCGGAAGGAACGACCGGTTGCAGCTCGCGCAGGTTCTGATGGTTGGCTTGAATCAGGGGTCCCGAATCCATTCACGCTCCTTGCAAATAAGGGTGCGACTCAGCGGAAGCTGCCCGTGGCGTGGATTAAAGACCGGGCAAACTTCCAACCGCAAACACACTTTTTCCAACCAACGCTGTAGTGATTGCAAACATTTTAACACTGCCGCGTAAATGAACAGACTTAATTTCGCCGGTTACAAGAAACGTAAACGCCTGGGCATTTGATGCGGCGCATGTTCCACATATCTCCGCTATACTGGTTGCACACTACCAGCCCTGGTGAAGTAATTTGCTTGCACGTTATAAACCAACTGCAGGGGAGAACCGATGAACTGGTCGGAACAGGTTGTGCTGGTCACGGGCGGTACGGGGTCGTTCGGCAAGAAGTTCATCGAACTCATGCTGCGCGAGTACCGGCCCCAGAAGCTGATCGTTTTCAGCCGCGATGAACTGAAACAGCACGACATGCGAACTGCGGGTTTCGATCATCCCAGCCTCCGTTACTTCATCGGCGACGTGCGGGATGCGCAGCGTCTGGCGCGGGCGTTTGCCGGGGTCACGGTAGTGGTCCACGCCGCCGCCCTCAAACAGGTGCCGGCTTGCGAATACAACCCCTTCGAGGCCATTCAGACCAACATCATGGGCGGCCGCAATGTGAGTGATGCGGCTATCAATCAGGGAGTGCGGCGCGTTCTGGCTCTAAGCACCGATAAAGCGGTGAACCCCATCAATCTCTACGGCGCCACCAAACTCTGCGCGGAGAAAATGTTCGTGCAAGCCAACGCCTACTCCGGAGCGCAGGATACGCGCTTCAGTTGCGCCCGCTATGGCAACGTGATGGGAAGCCGCGGAAGCGTGATTCCGGTATTTCAGGAGCAGCGCAAGCGCGGCAGGATTACCATCACCGACCCGCGCATGACCCGCTTCTGGATTACCCTGGAACAAGGTGCGAGGTTCGTGGTGCGATGCATCGAGCAGATGCACGGCGGAGAGATCTTCGTGCCCAAGATTCCCAGCATGAAGCTCACTGAAATTGCGGAGACGATCGCTCCCGGCTGTGAAATGGAGTGTATCGGTATCCGTCCCGGCGAGAAGCTGCATGAGGTGCTGATTTCCGAGGATGAGGCCCGCCAGACCGTGGAAATGGACGACATGTACGTAGTTCAGCCATCGCACTCCTGGTGGCACAAGGAGAACTGGAAGGGCGGTCGGCCACTCGACGATGGATTCCGCTACGCCAGCGACTCTAACCCGCGCTGGCTCAGCCACGAGGAACTCCTGGAGTTGATCGCGCCCGGTTCACCGCCAAATTTCTCGGCTGCCGCGCAGGCGTGCTCGGCCTCGGCGTAGCACTAGAAGGACGCTGAATGACTGCGACTCCCGCCAGACAGGAAGTGTTGGCCGTGCACGGGGGATTCCCGGTGCGCGAGACGCTGCTGCCCTACGGACGCCAATCCATAGACGAAGACGATATCCGGGCAGTGGCGGAGGTTTTGCGCTCCGATTGGCTGACGACGGGGCCCAAGGTGGGCGAGTTTGAAGAAGCCTTCGCCGCGTGGGTAGGCGCGAAGCACGCCATCAGCTTCAGTTCCGGCACCGCCGCGCTCCACGCTGCGGCTTTCGCGGCAGGACTAAAAGCCGGCGACGAAGCGATTACCACGCCGCTCACCTTTTGCGCGACTGCAAATTGTTTGCTTTATCAGGGAGCACGCCCGGTGTTCGTCGACGTCTCCCAGGACACCCTTAACCTTGATCCAGAAAAGGCGACCTGGAGAATCACGGCGAACACGCGCGCCATTTTGCCCGTCGACTACGCAGGCCATCCTTCGGACATGGATGCGATTCTGGAACTGGCGGAGCGGCATGGGCTGGTGGTCCTCGAGGATGCGAGTCATGCCCTGGGAGCCGAACTGCACGGACGCCGTGTGGGTACGATTGCAGATATGACCACCTTCAGCCTCCACCCGGTCAAGCACCTGACCACCGGGGAAGGCGGAATGGTGACGACTGATCGTAGCGAACTGGCGGAGACGCTGCGGCGATTTCGCAACCACGGCATCAGCAGCGAGGCCCGCGAGCGGCAATCCGCGGGCCAGTGGTACTACGAAATGATTTTGCTGGGTTACAACTACCGGCTGACTGACATCGCGTGTGCTCTTGGGCTCAGCCAACTGGGCAAGCTGGATGAGAATCTGGCTCGGCGAAGGAAGATTGCAGCGCGCTATGGGGAAGCCTTCCGCAACTTTCGCGGGTTGATTCCGCCGGCCGTGAGATCCGGGATGAATCCGGCCTGGCACCTCTATCCGGTTCGAATCGACTTGGCGAAAATCAAGCAAGGCAGGGGCGAAGTTTTTCAGGCCCTGAGGGCGGAGAACATCGGCGTGAACGTGCATTACATTCCGGTCCACCTGCAGCCGTACTATCGCCAACGCTTCGGCTACCGAGGCGGTGAATATCCCATCGCTGAGGCCGCCTACGAATCTCTGCTCAGCCTGCCTATGTTCCATTCCATGACCGACCAGGATGTGGATGATGTCATCCGGGCGATGGCGAAGGTACTTTCCTACTATGCCAACTGACGCGGTGCAACGCACAGGTCAGGAAATGCCGATTTTCGTTGCCGAAGTGTCGAGCAACCATCATCGCGATTTGAGCCGCTGCCTCGAGTTCATCAAAACATCCGCGGCAGCGGGTTGCGGGGCGGTGAAATTCCAGCTTTTTCGCGTGCGGGAATTGTTTTCCCCGGAAGCATTGCAGTGCCGTCCAAAACTGCTGGCGCGTGAAGCTTGGGAACTGCCGCCGTCCTTTCTTCCGGACCTGCGTTCGTGTTGCCATGATTCCGGGATCCAGTTTTCCTGCACTCCTTTTTATCTGGAAGCGGTCGACGAACTTCTGCCCTTTGTGGATTTTTACAAGGTGGCCTCCTACGAGCTTTTGTGGGATGACTTGCTGCTGGCCTGCGCCCGCAGCGGCAAGCCAGTTGTGCTTTCGACCGGCATGGCCACCCTGGCGGAGGTGGAGCACGCCACGGCGGTGCTGCAACAGGGTGGCTGCCGCCAGTTGACGCTGTTACACTGCGTATCGTCCTACCCGGCAAAACCTGAAGACTGCAACCTGGCCGCGATTGCGACGTTGCGTGACGCTTGCCAGTGTCCGGTAGGATGGTCCGATCACAGCGTCGACTCCGGGGTCATCTACCGGGCGGTCTGTCGCTGGGGCGCCAGCATGATCGAATTTCATCTGGACTTGGAAGGTAAGGGATCGGAGTTCGGTGGCGGGCACTGTTGGCTGCCGGCGCAGATCAAGGCGGTGATCGACGGCGTGCGGAGCGGGTTCGCGGCCGAAGGCGATGGAAAAGTAGGACCGGCACAAAGTGAGTTGATGGAACGGGAATGGCGAGCCGATCCGGAAGACGGATTGCGCCCCCTGAAATCTACAAGGAGACAGCTTCAGGAAGCACACACGTGAAAACTGTAGCCATCATCCAGGCACGCATGGGATCCTCACGGTTTCCCGGCAAAGTGCTCAAGCCAATTCTAGGGAAACCCATGCTTTGGTACATTGTGCGGCGGGTGCGCAGCGCGCGCTCCATCGATGAGGTGGTGGTTGCTGTGCCTGATACTGCGGTCGATGAGCCGCTGCGCCAGTTTTGCCGCGACCATGAGATCCCGTTTTTCGCGGGGAGTGAGGCGGACGTACTCGATAGGTTCCATGGTGCTGCGAAACAGTTTGGCGGCGACCCGGTGCTGCGCGTCACCGCCGATTGCCCGCTGGTCGATCCCCAGGTGATCGAGTGTCTCTTAGCCATGTATCGCAAGGGTGAGTACGATCACGTCGGCGTGGTGGCCGGTGCTGGCGCCGTTGGGATCACGTCGGGCAATTTCCCCGACGGTCTGGACGCCGAATGCTTCAGTTTTGCGGCGTTAGAGCAAGCCTGGACCAGCGCTGAGGATCCCAGGGACCGCGAACACGTGACTCGCTACATCTGGCGTCAGAGGGATAAATTTCGATGCGGGCAGTTGTTCGCGGATCGCTCGTTTCCTGAAGTGCGCCTGACCGTCGATCATCCGAAGGATTTCGAGCTCGTAACCATGATCTACGAAGCGCTGGGCGCAAAGAACAAGATTTTCTTGCTGCCGGAAACAGTCGCTTTCCTGGAGAAAAACCCACAACTCACGGAATTGAATCTTCATCTCAGACAAGTACAGAATTATCAGGCGGTGCTGGATGACTAGAGTTTGGGATGTGACCAGGAGGATTCTGAAAGTTCACACGGCTTTATGAGGGGTTGGGAATTATTTTCGGAAGCCTGCCGGCTGATTCCCGGCGGCACGCAATTGCTCTCCAAGCGTCCATCCCTATTTCTGCCCGAAGGCTGGCCATCGTATTTCTCCAAGGCGAGCGGAGTGGAGGTAACGGACCTGGAGGGCGCTACCTACATTGATATGAGCATGATGGGAATCGGCGCCTGCGTCCTGGGGTATGCCGATCCCGACGTGGATCGTGCCGTGAAGGCCGCGATTGATAAGGGCGTGGCTTCGACACTGAACGCGCCAGAAGAAGTGGAACTGGCGCGGCTCTTGATCGAACTGCATCCCTGGGCGCAGATGGCGCGCTATTCTCGTGGTGGAGGCGAAGCTATGGCGATGGCAGTGCGCATCGCCCGCGCTCACACCGGCCGCGATAAGATCGCCTTCTGCGGATATCACGGTTGGGCGGACTGGTACCTTGCAGCCAACCTGGCCGAGGACGCGGCGTTGGATGCGCATCTTCTGCCCGGCCTCGAGCCTCGCGGTGTACCTCGAGGACTGCAGGGAACGGCGCTGCCCTTTCACTACAACCGGATTGACCAGCTCAAAGCGATTGTTGGCACGCACGGGCAAGAACTTGCAGCTATCGTCATGGAGCCGCAGCGCGGGCAGGAGCCGCTCCCTGGATTTTTGGCGGAAGTGCGCGACATCGCCGATGCAACCGGCGCGGTGCTGATCTTTGACGAGATCACGACTGGTTTCCGAATGACCAACGGTGGGATTCACCTGATGCTCGGGGTAAGTCCCGATATGGCGGTTTTCGCGAAAGCGATGGCGAACGGTTACGCCATGTCTGCCGTCATCGGTACGGAAGAAGTCATGCAGGCGGCGCAGAGCACATTCATCAGCAGCACCAACTGGACGGAACGCATCGGGCCAGTCGCGGCGCTGGCGACGATCTGCAAGTTTCGCCGTCAAAGAGTAGCCGAACACTTGATTGAGATCGGCAATCTGGTGACAGCAGGCTGGCGGTGCGCCGCCGAAAAAACGGGGCTGAAGCTGCACGCCGGCGGCCTGCCCAGCTTGTGCCACTTTGCGGTGGAACACGATCAGGAACTGGTTCTAACCACGCTGTTCACGCAGATCATGCTGGAAAAGGGTTATCTGGCATACAACCAGTTCAAGCCGTCGTTCGCTCATACGAGAGAACACGTCGTTGGGTATCTGGCCGCGGTCGAGGAGTCGTTCGGATTGTTGGCGGAAGCCGCGGTTCTTGGGGACGCGGCCTCTCGCTTGAAGGGGCCACCAGCCCAACGCGGGTTTTATCGCCTGACGTAGGAGGCTGGCGGAAATCTTATGAGATACACACTGCTCGGGACCACTGGTTTACGGGTTTCTGCCGTAGGTGTCGGCACGGCTGCGTTTGGCGTGGATGGCTATGGCATCCCCGGACCAGGCGAGCGCAACGTAGAGACCGAAGAAGCGGTGCGAGCCATTCAGTGCGCCGCCGATAACGGCGTCAATCTTTTTGACACGGCTCCCGTTTATGGATGCAGTGAGGAGTTGCTAGCCCAGGCGCTCCCCGGCAGAGATGACTGCATCGTGGCCACGAAGGTACCCATTCCCGCTGACATAGCGGGAATTTCGGACACCGAACTGGCGCGACAGGTAAATGCATCCCTCGATCAGAGCTTGCGGGCTCTGCGGCGGGACGTGCTTGATATCGTCCAGATTCATAATGCGACCACGCGCGTTTTGCGGGAGAGCGGCATGATCGCTTGCCTAGAGCGGGCGCGGGAGGCCGGCAAACTCCGTTGCATCGGAGCTTCGGTGTATGGGGAGGAGAACGCCTTAGCCGCGCTGGGGACTGGCAAGATTCAGGTTCTTCAGGTTGCTGCGAACTTGCTCGACCAGCGCATGCGGGCTCGGGTTCTCGGGGAGGCCGAGAAAGCCGGGGTAGGGGTGATGATTCGTTCCGCGCTGTTGAAAGGGGCCCTCACCTCGAAGGCGCAGTGGCTGCCCGAAGGCCTGCGGGAGCTGTCCCACGCGAGCGAACGGGCGCTCGCCGTGTTGGACACAACCTGGGAGTCGTTGCCCACTCTGGCGCTAAGATTCTGCTTGTCATTGCCGGGCGCGCAGACGGTCCTGATGGGAGTGCGCAGCTGCTTGGAGTTGCAGGGATGTCTGACGGCTGTGGCTGAGGGGCCGCTGGATTTCGATCTGATGGAGCGAACACGTACGCTGGCGTTGAATAACGATTTCCTGCTGAATCCAGCGAGTTGGATGCAAACCCGCGAGGCTCAACTGCAAGACTGACGATGGCGAAACTCAGTGGCGACGTATTTTTCCGCGTAGATGGCGGCAGATCAGTTGGCATGGGGCACGTAGTGCGTTGCCTTTGCCTGGCTCAAGCCCTGCGCGACCTCTACTCCTGCCGAATCACCTTTTTGATGAGCCGCGACGAGGTGGGAATTTCCAGGGTGAGTGAGTCCGGCTGGCCGGTGGTGCGGGTGAGTGCCGAAGACCTCGACGATACTTCCATCGCCGATGCTCTGATTATCGATTTACCAGGAGGCGTGTCCGCCCAGGCAATTCGATCCCTGCGCGAGAGACATCCCCAAACGCTAGTCGTCTTGATCGATACGAATTGCGGCGGCAGCACGGAAGCCGACCTGGTGGTTGGTCCCATGAAGAGCCGTCCGGCTTCTTCCGTCGAGGGGCGCGGGGAGCGGTATGAAGGGCTGGAGTATGCCATTCTTGATCCCGCGTTTGCACGGGCGCGGCGGCCCGATTCCGGCGGTTCAGGTCCGCTGCGGGTACTCGTCACCATGGGGGGAAGCGATCCCTGTGGACTCACACTGCAAACTCTGCGCGCGCTCGACGCCATGCCGGAAGCCTTCGAAACGATAGTCGCTCTGGGGCCGGCGTTTTTGCATCAAGCACAGCTTGAGCAATGGCTCCCCTCCGCCAGACGGCGATACGATATCCGGCGGGAAAATTCTCTGCTCGGGTTTATGACCGTGGACCTCGCCTTATTTTCCTTCGCCACCACGGCTTACGAATTGGCCGCAGCCGGTCTGCCGGCAATCGCGCTGGGCATCTCGAAAAATCATGCCGAAGACGCAGAAATCTTTTCGCGGAACCGAAGTATAGTGAACCTGGGATGGTTTTCCGAAGTTTCAGCGGAACAGATTCAGACTGCGGTTCGCCAACTCATCAACGACCCTGATCGCCGGCTGGCAATGTCGGCTCGCGGCCGGGAGTTGGTGGACGGTCGGGGAGCTGAGCGCGTCGCGAAGCTGATCGCATCGCGAATCAGGAATCAGTACACGTCTCACGCGGAGGGTAGGATTGGAACTTCACAACGGACCTGAACTCATTCAGGACGGGAAGGGACATGCGGTCATCGATTGCGCGGAATGTGGTTTCGCGCATCTTTGGCCGAAACCCACGGCGCAGGAATTGGCCGACTACTACGCCAAGTCTTTCTACGAGACCCACGGCCCGCGCGATTGGCTGGAAAAGGAGCGGGCTGAGCAACCATACTGGGAAATCGAATACGCCGACCGCCTTTCCGGCCTCTCGGAAATCCTGGGAAAGCCCACGGGAAAACTCCTCGACGTGGGCTGTGGCAGCGGGTGGCTTTTGCCCTTTGCTAAGGCGCGCGGCTGGGAGGTCCTGGGGATCGAACCGTCGGAATCCGTGTGGCAGCAAGCTCGGCAACGTGGTCCGGTATTGCTGGGCACGTTTCCCGGCGTTGACTTGGGAGATTCCGCACCTTTTGACGCGATGCACATAAAGCTGGTGATGGAGCACGTCGCCGACCCGCTGGAGGTCTTCCGAGCCGCACATGATGTGCTGCGGCCGGGCGGTGCAATCGTGGTGCAGGTGCCGAATGACTTCAACCCCTTGCAATTGGCTTCGCGGAAGCTGCTCAACAAAGACCCATGGTGGATGGTCTATCCCGTACATGTGAACTACTTTAACTTCGAAAGTCTGGAGCGCACGCTTCGCCGCTGCGGCTTCGAACCACAAATGCGGGATACCAGTTTCCCCATGGAGTGGTTTCTGCTGCAGGGAATCGATTACATTGGCTCGGATGAGATCGGCCGCAAGTGCCACGGACAGCGCATGGCACTGGAAAAGAACCTCGAAACCGCGGGGTTGGCGCATTTGCGGCGTGGTTTTCAGCGCTGGCTGGCGTCGCAGGGCATCGGACGCGAAGCGGTCGTGTACGCACGCAAGGCCGAGAAGTGACGCCGAACCCGGGGCAACAAGATCGGTCCGGCAGCGCCCTGCTTTCTTGCGGAGCTGACCTGTGAGCATTGTACGAACCGAGAATCGAACTCACCCAGAGTGGGGAGTCCGGATGAACGAAGCATGAATTCTGACCCAGCAGGTCCCTGCCCAATCTGCCACACGGAAACCAACCGCTGTGGGGTTTCGGTGAAAGGTTACAGTTACACCCCGTGCGAAAGGTGCAAGGTGCTGTACCTTGATCCGCTCCCCCAGCAAAGCGAACTGAAGCAGTACTACCAGCAATATCGGGCAGTCAAGGCTGCCGACGGTGCAGGGTACCTGACGCCAGGTCATTTGCGGACGTATCACGACGAAAAGAAACTCACATTTCGTGACTTGGGCTTCGACTTGAAATCTTTGAAGTCCCAGCGCCTGCTGGATGTTGGATGCGCGAATGGTCCTTTCCTTGCCTTGGCCAGGGACGTGGGTGCAGACATTCTGGGAATCGACATTTGTGTTGATTTAGTCGAGGAGGCTCAGCGCAATGGCCTGAATTGTCGAGTGGCCGCTATCGACGAGCTTTCGGCCACGTTCGATGTGATCTGCCTTTGGGACGTGATCGAGCATGTGCCCGATCCCCGTCGCTTTCTGGGACATGTTCGGCGGCTTTCGCGCTCCGGCACCGATTTGTTCATTCAAACCCCGCGCTATGGCCGTCTCGCGGAGTTGTTAGCCGAATCGTGGCGGTACTTGATGCCGGTCGAACATGTTATTTTGTATTCCCTTGAGGGGCTCACGTCGCTGCTCGAAGAGTTCGGCTTCCGCAGGCACGGTTGGATTAGCTTTGGGAGTGGAAATAACGTAGGTACGATTTCTCCGCCGGTGAAGCGGGCATTCGACGGACTAGCCAAAGAGACGGGGAACGGAGACACTTTAGCGCTCTGGGCGGTGCGGGAAGAATGATGTAATTGGTTGCACATTCGTGGTACTCATCAGGAGGGGGAGGGCCAGCGTGCCGGAATTGAAGAAAGGGATTTTGGTGCTCGCCGCGGGCCCAATGCAGATTCCCGCCGTCGTGACCGCTAAGGAGCTTGGCCTCTTCGTCATAGCCGTCGACCGCGATCCTGACGCCATCGGATTTCGCTACGCTGACCTGAGCCTGCCGATCGACACGACGAACCATTCCGCACTCGCTCAATGGGCACAGGAACACCATCGGGAGTACAACATTTCCGCGGTTTTTGCCGGGGCGGACGTGGCAGTCACAGCCGCTGCGGTCAATGAGCGGCTCGGCCTCCGAGGCATACCCCTCGAGGTGGCAATTGCCAGCCACAACAAGGCCAAGATGAAAGAGCGGTGGCTACGCGACGGGGTCGCTACCCCCCGCTGCGAACAAGTGGCCGGCATCTCAGAAGCCAGAAAAGCCAGCCAGAAATACGGCTACCCGCTGATGGTCAAGGCGGTCGACAACTCGGCCTCGCGCGGGACTAAGGTGGTTCAGGCGGCGGAGGAACTCGACTCTGCCGTTGAGAACGCAATGCGCCACTCTTCAACCTCAAGCTGCTTGATTGAGGAGTTTGTCGTAGGAGAGGAACAGAGCGTCGAGACCATCATGCATCAAGGCGAACAGTTGCGTGCCGGCATGGTCGACCGTCACTACGAGTTCTTTCCTTACGTAATTGAAGCGGGACATACGAATCCGAGCCATCTATCGCAAGATATTCAAGAGCAGATTTTCCGGGTTGTGGAGAGCGCAGCCCTTTCCTTGGGAATCACCCAGGGGCCGGCGAAAGCCGACATGATCCTCACCAGTCGCGGACCAATGGTTCTGGAAATGCCGGCACGGCTTTCGGGAGGGTTCCATTCGCAATATACGACTCCGCTGGCCACAGGCATGAACCCAATTCGAGCCGTCATGCGTCAGAGTCTGGGGGACGACGACTTTCGGGAGGACCTGCTGCCTACCAAGAGTCAGTTCGCGCTCTGTTATTCGCTATTCCCACCTCCCGGAAAGATTCGCCGCATCTCCGGGTACGAAGAAACACTAAATATCCCGGGCGTGCGGCATGTTTTTCTGATAAAGCATGAGGGCGATACGATTGAACCCTACCAGAATTGTGCACACCGGCCATGCTATGTAATCCTGCAGGCCGAATCCCGAGAAAAAGTTTGGGAGACATTCGAGGTCGTGAAACAGACTCTGAAGTTTAAAACGGAAGGCATCTGATCGGTAGTTTCAGGAATGCCCTTCGCGGCATGCGTTCGACCTAACTTCCAGGCATCGGTGCTGCCGGGCGGGGTGCGCCACACTTCAATATTCATACGCATGTCCCCGGCGCAGCAGGGGTTTCTCAAAGAATCTCATCGAGAGTGTGGCAATCAATAGCGTCAGCAGAATTCCGAGCAGGCCTCCGCCAAACTCGGTTAATAATTGTGAATGGATAAACGGACGGAGCAACCGTCTGCTGGCCTCGATTGCTGGTTCGTGCAGGAGGTAAGTACAGTAGGCAATTCCGCCAAGTCGCATCAAGTATCGGCTGCACAAAAAACGCTGAGCCACTCGACCGTCGAATAGAGCAACGAGGAGACACATGGTGTAGAACAGCCCCATAACCGAATATCCGACCGTGACCATCACTGGCGTGAGCATGAAATATCGCTTATGAGCGAACCAGAGCACGCACGTCAGCAATCCGCTGGCAAAAGCGTAGATCCAATGGCGGTTTCTGACCACAAGATCCCAAAGTCTGGCGTTCCTTACTAGCAGAGCAGTCAGGGCTCCCAGACACAGAGCATCGGCGCGACAGGGCATCAGGACGTAGTCGGCGAAGTTACCATGAGGGAACGAAAGGCGTAAGAACGCTCTGAGGCAGGGGGACGCGATGACCACAACTATAAGAAGAACTGTCAGTCGCGATCGACTAAGTGTGCGAACAATCAAAGGAATTGTCAGATAGAACTGTTCCTCGACCGCCAGGGACCAAGTTGCTGCTAGCGGTATCGAACCCCAGATGCCGAGATAAGCCATCCAAAAATTCTGGGTAAATGTCAGGTACGACGCCAAGCGCAGCACGCTTGGTGAGAAGTCAGCGCTTTGACCGTACAGCACGAGATGAGGAGTTCTCCAGAGAACATACAGCAGGTAGGCGCCCACCACCAGCCCATAGAGGGGGAGGATTCGAAACGCCCGCCGAATGTAGAAGGTCTTGAAATAGCGGGGGGAGTCTCTCGCGTCGAGAAGAATACCCCCAATCAGAAATCCTGAGAGGACAAAGAAGAGGTCTACTCCGCTCCATGTGAGGCTCCCCATGGCCCACACCACCTGTAGGATTTTCGATTGCGGCTCAAAACTGGTATTGAACAGCCAATGAAACAACAACACAGAGAGGATGGCGAGTCCTCGCAGTCCGTCTAGTGCGGGTATCCGATTGGAGATGGCGATGTGGTGAGGCGCGGTGCGGGGCTCGGATATCGGAATGGTGAGTCTTTGCACAAGGGTTTCCGTTTGGCTCTTGTTCTTGAACAGGATATGAGCCCTTGATGCCGTTACTGCCACTGCCGCTCAGTTCGGGTTGGAGAATCATAACAGGTAATTGGCAGCGGCCCGCCGAGCGTGCCGTGTCACCTCATATTGGAGCGCTCGGATTTTGAGCCATCCCAAGGCCATCCTCGTGCGAAAATAAAAGCTCTTTGAAGGATTCGAACGAGCTTCTGGGAACATCTCCTGAGGATCTAAGTGAGCCTGAATCTTTTCACTGTCTTCCACCTCAATCTGGCTTACTCCTCGATCGAAGAGGAGCAAAGGCCGCAGGTGATTCGCGCTTGCTATTGGCCGCTGTTGCGCTTGGCGCGCCAGTACAGCCTCCCGTTTGGGATTGAAGCCTCGGCTTACACGCTGGAGTCGGTGGCTGCGATCGACCGCGCATGGATTGACGAGCTTCGTTCTCTGACGGCGAATGGTCCGTGCGAATTCATTGGCAGCGGTTATGCTCAACTCATCGGGCCGCTGGTTCCGGCGGAAGTGAATTCCGTTAACTTGCGTCTAGGAAATGAGGCTTACCAGTCGCTGCTTGGCTTTCGTCCTGCGGCTGCGCTGGTCAACGAGCAAGCCTATTCGGCTGGCTTGCTGGGGCACTACATTGACGCCGGTTACAAGGCCATAGTCATGGAGTGGGACAATCCCGCGCGCTGGCATCCGCAATGGAACGCGGAATGGCGTTACCTGCCGCAAATCGCCTGTGGGCAGCATGGCGAAGAATTGCCGGTTCTCTGGAACAAGTCCATCGCGTTCCAGAAGTTTCAGCGGTATGCCCACAGCGAAATGGACCTGCCGGAGTATCTGGAATATCTGGCCCAACACGTGGGCACGCAGGCGCGTGCGTTTCCGCTCTATGGGAATGATATCGAGGTCTTCGATTTCCGGCCGGGCCGCTACCATACCGAGCCCGCCAGAAAGTCGGAGAGCGAGTGGCTGCGCATCGAACTATTGTTGCAGCAGCTTCTCGCGGACCAACGTTACCAGTTTGTTTCTCCGAGCCAGGTGCTGGAACTCATGGGCGCAGCCGGCGCCGGGCAGCGGCTGCACCTGGAGACGCCGCAAGATCCCGTGCCGGTGAAGAAACAGGAGAAGTACAACCTCAACCGCTGGGCCGTGACCGGGCGCAACGATCTGGCCGTCAATACTGGATGCCACCAAATCTATGAAGCGCTACGGAAGCAACCCCAGCCTGATGACCGCTGGCGCGAGCTGTGTTACCTGTGGAGCAGCGATTTCCGCACTCATATCACGGAGAAACGCTGGCAGGCATTTCGCGAGCGAATGTGTAAGTTCCAGCAAGAGCTTGGCGCGGGGAGCCCACCGGCAATCCCGGGAACGCACGCCTCGCCTTTGCCGGCCGGATTCCGTGTCCACCGCGAAAGCAGGTGGCTGCACGCCGAAACCGATGCCATGAAGGCCGTGTTCAACTGCCGGCGAGGTCTGGCCATTGACTCCCTTGTGGTCAAAGGTGTTTCCGGGAAGTCTCTGATCGGCACCATTCCTCACGGTTATTACCAGGACATTACGCTGGGAGCGGATTTCTATTCTGGCCATCTCGTTCTCGAAACTCCGGGACATCCGAAGGTGACCGACCTGGTCCCAATCGAGCCGGAGGTTGCCGAAGCAGGCGGAGAGCCTCATGATTCGAGGCATCGGTGGCGACGCCATTGGGGCCCGTGCACAAGACGGTGTCACTGAGTCATGAAGGGCAGGTCCGCATTCGTTTTGAATTGCAATGGGAGCGGATGCCGCTCGGCTCGCTGCGCCTGGGGCACGTTACTTTAAATCCTGAGGCATTCGATGCGGGCAGTTTGTTTTTTGAGACCCACAACGGTGGAAGTCTCCCGGATAGGTTTTTCTTAAATCAGCCAGATAGCGAAAAGCACAGCGTCGAACACGGGCGTTCGGTGTCGTTTCTGGTCTCCTCCAGTAGCGCATTGGGAATGACCGGCGGCGAGCTGAGGATGGGGGACCGGGAGCGGGCGATCATAGTGAGGACCCGCCTCGACCAGGCTTGCGTTGTGGGCCAGATTACCTACCTTCCGGTGCAGGGATCGTTCTTTTACAGAGTCAGCTTTTCCGCCGAGGAACTCGACGAAACCTCGCGCGAACGTGAGCGAGGTGATTTGCCTAAGACTCTCGAATTTGAGATCTGCGCGGAATCTTGCTCGAGGAATTGAAAGAGTATTCCCCCGTCACCTGGGCTTCGCCTGCTGAAAACCGTGAAACTAATCGGCGTCAAGGTTGCTGCCTCTTCCGTCGAGCGAGCCGGGTGTTAGACTCTGGATCAACGGCGCTGCCTCACAGAAGAAAATCGCAGTCATGCGGCACAACACTAGCGATTTGCTGGGCCAAGTAAGCGAGCCTCGCTATCTGGTATGCCCGGCGCTGGCCGCCGAGTTTTTGATCGTGTTGTTCGGTCCGCGCGATGAAGGTCCTGTTTGTACATCCCGACGATTCGCCGCTGGATGGTCCCTGGCGCGGCCTGCGTTGGGACTATGTCGTCGATCTGGGGTGGGCTGGATCACACCTGTACGCGCAGTGGGGAGCGGAAATGGGCTGCCCCGTGCAGGCTCTTTATGGCTTTTCGCAAGAAGCCGGCATCGTGCTCGAAATCAAGAATTTCTTGGCCGCCGGCTTACGGCAGATCGTCGATTCGGAAGGTCTTGACTGGTGGGACATTTTGGCTCCTGTCCAGTGTTTGCAGATTTTCGAGCTGTTGCTGATTATCAAGCTCTCCCGAGAGATCCCCGGCGCCGAACTTGCCGCCACGAGTTCCCATCGTTTGTTGCCAGTCCTTTCGAAGATATTCGGCCGGGATATGCAATGCTTCAATCCTGATAGGCGAGGAATCTGGCGGGATCAACTGCGCCGGTTTGCGAGAGCCGCCTCGATTCTGTCGCCGGCTCAGGTTGTCGAAATCTCATTCGACAAGTGGGATCCTGACTACCGGCTGCGAGCGCGCTTCTCACGTCGTGGGTCTGCGAGCCGGGCAGCGAGGGTCTTGATGCCCTCGGCCTATGGAAATGTTTCGCGGGTTTTTAATGCTTACGCGAATTTGCTGCCGGACAGGGATTTCCTGCTGGTCGCGACCAGACGAAACGGTACGCTCGCCTCTTTCAGCCGAAACGTTAGTGTAGCGAAGCTGGCCAGTTACGCGCCCACTGTGCTTTCAAACTCGACCGGGCACGAAATCCATGAACTGCAGCTGGCTTGGAAAAAACTCAGTAGCGGGGAAATCCCTGCGGGCGATGGGATGCATCTGGCAATGGAACTAGGCCTGTTCAACGACTTCAGTGGCAACCTGGAACGGGGCCTGAGGATCAGAGATGCATGGCGCAACGTCTTCGCTGCCGAAAACATTTGCGCGGTGGCTTGCGGAGACGAGAACGCTCCCACGACTCGGGTTCCGGCGCTCTTGGCCAGGCGGCGAGGAATACCAACCTTCTTCTTCGAACACGGAGCCCTGAATGCGCTCCTGCCTTTACGCTCGCTCGCGTGCGATACCTATGTCGCCAAAGGCGAAATGGAACGGGATTACATGATCCAGCATTGTGCCGTGCCCGCCAGTCGCATCGTTGTCGGCGCACCGGCCGGGAAGCAACTCCGGCCGCAGGGCAAAGATGGTTCATCGATTGTTTTCTTCTCTGAGCAGTATGAATTGTCTTCCGGCAGGACACAAATCTTCTATCGTGAGGTTCTTCCGCCTTTGTGCGCCCTGGCGCGCACAAGGGGACGAAGGGTAATCGTGAAGCTCCATCCCTTCGAGTCCCCGCGGTTAAGAACCAGAATGATTGACGACGCGGTTTCGCATGAAGATCGAGACTTGATCGACATCGTGCATGGGCCTATCACTCCGGAACTGATGCAGCAGGCATGGTGTGCCTTGACCCTGGAGTCGACTGTAGCCGTGGAATGTGCCATGAGCGGAGTGCCCTGTTTTCTTTGTGGTTGGTTCGAGATTTCATTCGCCGGCTACCAGAAACAATATGTGAAGTTCGGTGCGGCACGCCGGCTGGATTCCCCCGAGGAGATCGCCAATATTCCTGATCTGATGCAGCACTATTCGATCACCCCTGATGTTCAGGAGAGGCTGTGGCGCCCGATAACCCCCCAGGCTCTGGATGAAATGCTTTTCCCGAATGCGGGCGGAAGCGTTTCGTCTGGGGTTCGTAAGCCCGTCGGCGCTGCAAACGTTGCGAATCCCTAGCGTGCCCTGACACGAACCTCGAGCCGGCGCGCGATGCCGCCACGATGTTAAAGGGAATCGATCCAAGACGTCATCACCGAACTTCTGACTCAGGGCGCCAGCACGCCTTCGGCGATGCCGACTTCAGTGTTACACTGCGGAATTCCGATGACCAAGCAAAGGATTCTGCTCACAGGCGGCGCGGGTTTCATAGGTTCAAACCTTGCGGAGGCGCTCTTGCGCCGGGGTGCGGAGCTGTCGATCGTCGACGACCTCAACGATTTCTACTCTCCGGACCGCAAGAGGGCCAATTTGAAAGAGGTGCGTCAGAGTGGCAATTTTGAGTTCACCGAACTGGATATCTGCGACATGGTCCGCTTGCGGGCCGCAGTGGAGAGAGCGAGACCGGAAGCGATCATTCATCTCGCGGCGCGAGCCGGAGTTCGTCCCTCGTTGGTTGACCCCGCGCTGTACGAGCGGGTGAACGTCGCTGCAACCATTAATCTGCTGGAACTCTGCCGCGAATTCAAAGTGCAAAAGTTCGTGTTCGGCTCCTCAAGTTCGGTTTATGGAGTAGCCGACAAGTTGCCGTTTTCGGAAGCCAACGTGGAGTTGAAGCCCATCTCGCCTTACGCTGCGACCAAACTCGCCGGAGAAATGCTGTGCTTTACCTATTCCCATCTTTACGGATTGCCCGTCGTCTGTCTGCGATTTTTTACCGTGTATGGTCCACGCCAGCGTCCTGATCTGGCCATCCATAAGTTTACGAATCTTATCGAGTCAGGGAAGCCGATACCGTTCTTCGGGGATGGCACGGCGGGGCGCGACTACACGTTTGTGGAAGACATCGTCGCGGGAATTTTGGCTGCGCTGGAATACGATCCCAAGCCCGGGGCTGCCAATGCAAGATTTGACATCGTCAATCTCGGCAACTCCCATCCCGTGACCCTAACCAGGCTGGTGGAGTTGCTCGAAGCCGCGACCGGGAAAAAGGCGATCCGCCAACAACTGCCCTCGCAGCCGGGTGACGTGCCCATTACCTGGGCCGACATCTCTAAAGCGAAAGCCGTCCTCGGATACGATCCCCAGACTCCCATCGACAAGGGACTTGATCGGTTTGTTTCCTGGTTTCGTCAGAGTATTGCGTCCCGGTCCGGGGCGGCGGGCCGTGTTTAGACTTGAGCCTCAGTGCAGAGTCCGGCAGCGCGATGAAAGCTAAGCCCGTCCGCGTTCTATTTAATGTCTACGCCGACGCCGATGTCTACAACGCGCAGAGCCTGAATGCGAGAGAGATTGCTCTGCGTCTTCCCCCGGACCGTTTTCGTTCGACGCTATTTTTCTCCTCCTCTCCCGACCCTCGTCTGGTTCGGCCTGGGATCCAGTTGGTCAAGCTGCCTCGTCGACTGGGAACATTGAGCATCCTTGGCGAAATGTTGGGCGGTCACGACTTGATTTTCTATATCGGCCTGAGTCGCGCTTCCTATATCTACCTCCACTTGCCGAGGTTCCTGCGCGGGTCCACGCGGACAGTCCTCTGCATCGAGGGGACACGAGGCAATCTTGACGGAGTTTCGCCGCAGGTCCGCCGAACTGCCGACTATGTCGGCCGCCATGCGGATGTTCGCAGCGCCATTAGCGATTTTGTG
Source organism: uncultured Acidobacteriaceae bacterium (assembly GCA_963735545.1). GTDB lineage: Bacteria > Acidobacteriota > Terriglobia > Terriglobales > Acidobacteriaceae > PALSA-270. The sequence continues at coordinate 97,191 of CAVTLU010000025.1, read as the reverse complement.
GCTCGTGACACTTACGATTTCTGTGGCATCCAGCCAGACTTCGTCGTGCCGGTGGGAGTAGATACCGGAATGTTCTTCCCACCTGCATCGCGAGACCATTCCGAGACCACCGTACTGTTTGTCGGACATCTGATAGAACGCAAGGGGCCGCAGTTGGTCCTCGAAGCAGCAGCCAAATTCCCTCATGTTCGGTTTCGATTAGTGGGCTCGGTCCGCGACAGCTTCGGTGAGAAATTGCTACGCCAATCTGCCGATCTCAAGCTGCAAAACGTCAGTTTCGAGGGTGCAGTTCCTCAAGCGCAGCTTGCCGAGATCATGCGGGAGAGCGATATCCTTCTGTTGCCTTCGCGCGTGGAGGGAATGCCCAAAGTTACGCTGGAGGCGGCGGCGACCGGCATGCCGTGCGTGGTATTCGACGATTACGAAACGCCATCTGTCGTCGACAACTCCACCGGTTATCAAGTCAGAACACCGGAAGAAATGCTGCAACGTCTGAAACTGTTAATCGAGGATGTTGCGTTGCGGCGGGAAATGGGCGGCGCGGCGGTCGTCCATGTCCGGAAATTCGATTGGGATCGTGTGGCGGAGCGCTGGAGTGAGATCCTTAGCACGGTAGCGCAGCGTGACTGAAATGATGACTCTCTGCGAGGCGAGCGTCAGCGAAGTCCCTGAACAATGTAGACTCGGTCCTAAGCCATGACTCCAGAAGTCGAGGCAATCTCACAACCCGAGCCCGACCTGTCCAAGGAGCTCCTCAGCTTTCGGCGGGAGATGGGGACAATTTCACGGCAGTCAGGAGTTTTCTTCGCCGGCACCATCTTCACGCTCGCCGCCAGTTACCTGTTTAAGATCTACGTCGCGCGCATGCTAGGCGCTGAACTGCTTGGAGTTTACGCGCTCGGCATGACCGTGGTCGGCCTCCTGGGGGTTTTGGCCACACTAGGATTGCCAGGCGCCGCAGCCCGCTTTGTAGCGGTTTACGCGGGCACTGGACAAATTAATCGATTGCGTGGCTTTCTCGTGCGTTCTCTCCTCCTGATTCTGGGTCTCAGCGTGCTCTTGGGAGTACTGATGGTCCTGGGAGCAACTTGGATTTCGATCCGGCTTTACCACACCCCTGCCCTTGTGCGGTACATGCCTGTGTTTGGATTCCTGCTCGTGGTTTCGGTTTTTTCCACTTTCTACTCGCAGGTGCTGGCGGGATTTAAGGACGTAACCAAGCGTACGGTAATTACCAACTTTGTGGGCACTCCGCTCATGATCATGCTCACAGTGGCTCTCCTTATGCGCGGGGCTGGACTTTGGGGCTATCTTGGGGCTCAGGCCGTGGCTGCCGCGTTGACCGTTGTGCTCCTGGCGCGAGCCGCCTGGCGGCTAGTGCCGTCGGCTGGCCGGTCTAGTTTACTGAGTACTCCCAAGCTGGAGTCAGAAGTAATTCATTTTTCAGCCGCAATTTTTGGGGTCGGTGTGTTGGAGTTTCTTCTTGGCCAGACTGACAAGGTCTTGCTTGGGATGTTCCTGGACGCGCGTCAAGTCGGCATCTATGCGACGGTGGTCGCACTCGTGACCTTTGTACCCATCGTTTTATCGACCGTGAACCAGATCTTCGCTCCGGTGATAGCTGACTTGCATGCGCGTGGCGAGCGAGCGCTTATCGGCAGGCTCTATCAAACCCTCACCAAGTGGATTCTCGGGCTCACCATCCCGCTAGCCTTGGTGATGATCCTGTTTGCGCCTTCTTTCATGAGTCTGTTCGGACGCGATTTTGTTGCGGGCGCACCCATACTGGTCATCGGTACGCTGGGACAACTGGTAAACTGCGGAGTCGGATCGGTGGGATATCTGCTGCTGATGTCGGGCAACCAGCGCCGCCTGATCAAAGTGCAAGTGGTGATGGCTGGAGTGGCGATAGTCTTGAACCTTCTCCTGATTCCGTGGCTGGGGATTATAGGCGCGGTCCTGGTTGGGACGATGGTCAATATTTTCAGCAATCTCTGGTATTTGGTCGAAGTTCGCCGGAGTTTGCGAATCTCGCCGTACAACCGCGGATATTTGGCTCTTCTGCTTCCGACCGCAATAACCACGGCGTTACTGGCGCTGCTGCGCTACCAGGCGGTAAACAGACTGCCAGGCGTAATTCTGATCCTGATCGCGCTCGGCTTGGGATACGTGGTTTTTGCTGTGGGAGCGCTGCTCTACGGTCTGGACGCCGACGACCGTCTGATTGTGCTGACGGTCTGGGCCCGGGTACGGGGAATCTTCGGAGGAGCCACGGCGAGCGCCTGATGACTGAGTCGATGCGTGAGATTCGCTTACCAGACGAGCTCTGCCGGGCTGCCGAGCAGAAATTTGGGCAGCAGTTCGGCAGTCTGGAAGAACTGGTCGCCTGCGTTTTGCGCGAACTTCTGCGCGACGATGCGTCCCAGGCGGATCAGGCTGAGACTCGCATCATCGAGGAGCGCCTGCGTGATCTTGGTTACATCTAGTTTTTTCGATTGATCACTCCGACCATGGCGACCCTGAAGAAAAGCCCCGCAGTGGAGGAACTGAGGCGACAGGGTCACGAACGGCTCTATCCTCGGCTAACCAATCCCAACTACCTGATCCTGCGAAAGCGCCGCCAATTCTTCCAGCGTTGGCTGGAACGAATGCCCGGTAAAGGCCTCAACGTGCTGGATATCGGTGGCCGAATCCAGCCGTATCGTCCGCTGATTAATAAAGGCCCAATGCGTTATATCGCGGTTGACCTGGTGGCTGCGGCCCTCGTAGATGTAGTTGCGAACGCAGAACAGCTCCCATTCGCCAGTCAATGGTTCGACTTGGCCTTATGTACGCAAATGCTGGAATATGCTCCTCTCCCCAGCCAGGTGATCTCGGAAATCCACCGAACGCTCAAACCGGGCGGGGTTTTGTTGCTCAGCGTACCGAGCTTTTCTCTTCGAGATGCCGATGGCGACCGCTGGCGCTTTTGGCCTGCCGGCATCCGTGAGTTGCTTTCTGGTTTTGCCCAGGTCGAAGTCGTTCCCGAGGGTGGAAGCGTCGCCGGTTTCTTTCGCACCATGAACGCTGGGTTGGCCGTTCTAGCCAAGTATTCGGTCGTGCGCAGCGTACTTAGATGGACAGTCATACCTGTGCTCAACTTGGCTGGCCTCGCTCTGGAGAATCTGGCGCACAGCGATAACGACCAATTAGCCGTCAACTACAGCGTGATGGCCCGCAAGGGATCGCCGGACCATGCGAGCACGGCAACTTAGAAGTTAGACTCGACAGATCATTTGACTGAGCTTCTGAGGCCACTCAGTGCCCGGTTCGGCGCGTATTGCAATTACGATTCTGCAGCGTCCCAGCGCGCCGCCTGACAGGCAGGCACGAAGTAAGCATACTTTCCGTCTGCTATTCTGATCGCGTAGGCGTTCCCTAGCCGGGGAAGTCCGTTCCTGTGATTGCAGTCCCAACTCACTCTTGGTCTTGGATTACTGGTTTGCTCAAGCGCGCACGAGAATTGTGGAAGCGTAGGGGAACGACGCAGGTCCGTGGTTTGTTCTCGCCACGTCCCCTGGTCCTTCTGCAAAGCGACGATTGGGGACGGGTCGGAGTGCGAGACAAAGAAGGTCTCGAATCGCTTCAGGCAAACGGAATAATACTTGGTGAACGTCCCTACGACTTCTACACCTTGGAAACCGCCGAAGACGTCATCGCTCTGCGTGATTTGCTCAGTCGACACCACGATTCGACTGGCCGAGCCCCCTGCCTGGTGATGAATTTTGCGTTGGCCAATCTGGACTTCGTGAGGATGCAAGAAGATGGCTATAAACAGATTTATCTGCTGCCGCTGACGGCAGGGCTGCCAGGAAAATGGAGCCGGTCGGGATTGTTTGAAGCCTACCGGCAGGGAATCATGGACGGTGTTTTTTATCCTGCCCTCCACGGACTCACCCATTTTTGCCGGCCGGCCGTGGAATATGAACTTGCTAAGGGCGGAGAACGCAGCGCTCTGCTACGGACGTTTTGGAATGCCCAGACGCCCTATATCTACTGGAGAATGCCTTGGGTAGGCTATGAATACCGCAGGCCTGAAAAGCCCCAACTTGGCTTTCTAACTGACGAAGCGCAGGAAGACTTGGTTCGGCAAGCGACCGACATTTTCAGCGCATTCTTTTCTCAGGCTCCGGCTTCGGCCTGTGCTCCAGGCTACCGCGCCAACCGTGGCACGCATCGGGCGTGGTCGCGCAGCGGGGTGCGGGTCGCTCAAAATGGCAACACGGGTCTGCCGCCTCACCTGGATGAACACGAAATGCTGCATCTCTCTCGAACCATAGATTTCGAGCCGAGCCTGAAGGATCTGCCGCTGGAGAACTACATGCAGCTCGCGGCGGAGGGCTTTGCCCGCGGCGTGCCCGTGATCGTGTCCATCCATTCTCTGAATTTTCATTCCTCGTTGAAAGATTTCCGCGGACCAACTTTACGGGCCTTGGATCAGTTTCTTTCCGCCCTGGAGGCAAAGTACTCCGACTTGCTCTATCTGCATGACGCGGATCTTTACCAGTTGGTGACCCGGGGCAAGTTCACATCTGCGCAGGGAGCCGTCACGGTGAACATCACGCAGGATCGCCCCAAGTCCCACTCCGTGGCCCGGGGAGTGCAATAGATGGACGCGCCTCAATCGCTGGTGCTGATTACCGTGGACTGCCTGCGCGCCGACCACACCGGTTTCCTCGGTTATCGACCCCCCACCACGCCTTTCCTGGATTCGCTCGCCGCCGACAGCCTGGTCTTTCGCAATGCGATCGTCGCCGGCGCCCCAACTTACTATTCGTTCCCGGCCATTATGGCGTCGCGCCATCCGCTGGCGCTCGGCCGTGACGTAGTCGGCTTAGCACCCGATGAGCCCACCATCGCAACCGTCTTGAATCAGTCGGGTTATGCTACGGCCGCATTTCTTGCAGCGAATCCTTATCTGTCGCCTCGCTTTGGATATAGCGCCGGCTTTGATCTCTTTCGTGACTTCCTGGAGGCAGAGGCTGCGTCTCTTCCGGACGATGTCGCTCCCGCTGAAAATCGAACCGCCGATCTGCCCCGCGGTCTTAATCGGGGACTCGCGGAAATCAGCCATAAGCTCGGCCCACTGGGTCCGCTCTACGACGAACTCTACTTCCAGTACTGTCAGCGCTTAGCCGCCCCGCCCGTAAAATCGCTCGATGCTTTGCGCCGGTTTCCCGCCGCTGACGTAATTGTTGATCACGCCTGTAACTGGCTGGCGGAGATTGCGGGGAAGCCGTTCTTGCTGTGGCTGCATTTCATGGATCCTCACGCCCCCTACTATCCATCGTGCGAGGCTCTCGATTTGCTAGGTCAAGGTCAGTTGAGCCCTTCTCGAGCTCGATACTTGAACTCCTATTGGAATCGAGGCGACGTGAGCGTGCACCGGTTGCGGGGCCACAGGGACGAGGCGGTCGCTCTCTACGATGCCGGCATTCGCTGGGTAGACGCGCAAATCGGGCGTTTGGTCGACCGCCTTCGCACCCTCGGGCGGTGGGAGAATTCCGTAATCGCGCTGACTGCCGACCACGGTGAAGAATTCCTGGATCATGGCGGCCGCTATCACCCTCCGTCCAAGGCTTCCGAGGAACTGGTCCATGTTCCACTGCTGCTTCGGGTGCCGGGCGCATGCAGAATGGAGCCTTTCAATCCGCCATTTAGCCTGCTTGACCTGGCTCCGACGCTTCTGGAAGCCGTGGATGCCCAGCTGCCCGGCAGTTTTCGGGGGCGCGGCCGCTGGACGCAGTTGCAGAGTGGCCGAACTTGGGAAGACCCCGCAATCATCGAATGCGTGAGCGGCTGTACAAATCCATTTCGCAGAGATAAGCGGCTGGGCCCACGGATTCTCGCCGTCCGCGAGGCCCGTTACAAACTTGTCTACGACTTCAGTTTGTCTCGCGAAGACTTGTTCGATCTGGAAACAGATCCCGGAGAGTTGCGACCGTTACCTCCCGATGCGGAGAAGCCGGTGCGCAGCCGCCTGCTCCAGCGGGCCCGCCGCCATTTGGCGAACTCGGCGCAATTGCGGGATCCGCAAAGCCGCTTGGCTGCGCAGTTGCGTGATCTTCGGCTAGAATGGGCTGACTCACCGACCACGAGTTCCACGTAACCTGGCTTCCGCCCGTACAGTGTTTGTTGCGGTTGCACCGTGACGTGCGCGTTGGATGCTGAGTTGAAGCTAGATGATTGCCAATCCTCTGACCTCGGCCAACGTGAGCACCAAATCAGAAAAAACCCTCCACGTGCTGACGCTTACTCCGTTTTACCCCTTCTCGGGCGAGGATGTGCGGGGTTGTTTTGTTGCTGAGCCTTTACCCTGGGTCGAGCCGCTGGGCGTAACCAACACAGTAATCGCGGTGCGGCCCTTCTATCACGGGCGCGTTCGTCCGAGCAATGCCGCCATGCCGGCACGTTGGAGTTACTTCTTTTCACTGCCAGGAGGCTTTGGTCTGCCTAGCGCGGGCGCCTTCCTGTTCGCGGGCATTCTCCCGGGAATCCGACGGCTGCATCATTCGCGTCCCCTTCATGTGATTCATGCGCATGGGGCGTTGCCTTGCGGGCATGCCGCTGCCTTGCTCAGCCGGGAACTGAAGATCCCGTTCGTGGTCACGGTTCATGGTTTGGACGCGTACTCTACGAAGCAAGTCCAGGGATATGCCGGGAGGTGGTGCGAGCGGGTTTCGCGGATGGCCTATCACTCCGCGTGCCAGGTAATTTGCGTCAGCGATAAGGTTCGTGACCAGGTGTTGCAAGGCGCTGCGGCGCGAGTGAACGCGACTGTGGTCTACAACGGGGTGGATCCGCAGATATTTGCTCCCGCAAGCGACGGCGGTGGATCGGCCGTAATCCTCAGTGTCGGCGCCATGACCTATATCAAGGGACACGAATTGCTGCTGCGAGCTTTTGCCGCCCTCCACCACCGCTTTCCGGAAATCTCCTGGGACATTATCGGCGAAGGTCCCGAGCATTCCCGGCTGAGCGGGCTGGTGGCTGGCTTGAACCTCGGCAGCAAGGTCCATTTTCTGGGGAACAGAAGTCGGGAACAGGTTGCTGAGGCGATGCGGCGGTGCGCTCTCTTCGCGTTGCCCAGCTGGTACGAAGGCCTGGGTTGCGTCTACCTAGAGGCGATGTCCGCGGAAAGGGCCGTGATCGCCTGCCGCGGGCAGGGCATCGACGAGGTAATCGAGCACGGCGTCAATGGATGGCTGATTCCGCCCGAAGACCTCGATGCTTTAACCGGAGCGATTTCCGTGCTGCTGGAGAATGTGGAGCTGCGGCGGAGGATCGGGGTTGCGGCGCGGAAGACGATTCTCGAGGGATTCACCCTGGCCCACCAGGCTGCGAGGCTGGCCGCAGTGTACGCGGAGTGCCGCACATGAAGCGGCGTTTGGTGCTCCTGACGGAGATCATATCTCCCTACCGAATTCCGGTTTTTAATGCCTTAGCGCAGAGTGAAGAGATTGACCTGCATGTGATCTTTCTCGCCGAGACCGATTCCGCACTGCGGCAATGGGCCGTCTACAAGAACGAAATTCGATTCTCCTATCAGGTTCTTCCGGCATGGAGGCTAGGCCTGCGACGGCATACCCTGCTGCTGAACTGGGGTTTGCGGGCGGCGCTGCGAGGCGCGTCCCCAGATGTGATCATTTGCGGCGGCTACAATTATCCGGCGTCGTGGCAGTCCCAGTGGTGGGCTCGAAGCCGTGGCGTACCGTTCCTGGTATGGGTCGAAAGTACAGCAAAAGATCTACGCGGCGGCTCGCCCTTGATAGAATCGTTGAAAGTGAAATTTATGAAAAGGTGTGACGCGTACGTGGCCGCGGGGAAATCATCGCTGGAATACATACGGACCTTCGGCGTATCGAGAGAGAGAATCTACACTGCCCCGGATGCGGTAGACATCGACTTTTTCGCGCAAAGGGCTGATGCGGTTCGAAAGGACCCGGGTCCACACCGCGTGGCTCTGCGCCTGCCCTCGCGTTTCTTTCTGTCCGTTGGACGGATCGTGCCCGAGAAAGGGGTCTTCGATCTGCTCGAAGCCTATGGAAAACTGGCTCCTCAGCTTAGGTCTGAAGTGGGTCTGGTTTTCGTAGGCGCCGGCGCGGCCCGGCCGGAGCTTGAGCGGCGCGCCGCCGCGATTGCGCCGGGATCAATTCACTTTGCCGGTTTCGCGCAACGCGAACAGCTCGCAAGGTATTACGCCCTGGCCGAGACGTTTGTATTTCCTACTCACACCGACCCTTGGGGGCTGGTCGTGAATGAAGCGATGGCGTGCGGCTTGCCCATTATCTCCACCAGCGAGGCCGGTTGTACCGCAGATCTGGTGCAGGACCATTGGAACGGCCGGGTGGTCCCTGCTGGCAACGCCAACGAACTTGCGCTCGCCATGGAAGAGCTTGCGGCCTGTGCCGATCTGCGAGTCCTCATGGGCCGACGCAGCCGGGAACGCATTCAGCAATATTCGCCGGAGGCGTGCGCCGCTGGTTTCGTCGATGCCGCGGTTTCGTGTGGGGTTCCCCGGAATGCCTGAGAACGTATCCAAAATTTTCCTGGCCTTAGGACTGGCGCTGTGCGTCGTGGTCTCAATTTGGTTGGCGGTCCTTCGGCCCGCTTACCTCAACTACACCTATCTGGGGGGGGTGGTTTTCCTTGAGATCATGGTGGTCGTACTTTGGAAATTCCAGCAGCGATTCTTTCCATTCCTGATAGTTATTTTTCTCTTGGCGGGCACGATGCTGCCGCTGCGCAGCGTTTGGATATCGCTGCGTTGGCTGGTGCTAGGCATCGGAGCCATAAGCGGTTACGTTATGTACCTGAAAGGCCGCCACCACTCGTTCGGGATATTCCATATGTTCGCATCGTTTGCGGTCATAGCGGCGCTGGTCTCCGCCATCGTTTCGGCATACCCACGGGTGGCGTTATTGAAGGTGCTGAGTCTGTTTCTCCTGTTCGCCTACGCGGCGACCGGAGCCCGAGTGGCGGTGATTGGTAGAGAGGCGAAGTTCTTTAGGGGGCTGCTGCACAGTTGTGAATTCATGGTTTACTTCAGTGCAGTTTGCTACCTTATCGTGCACATAGAGATATTCGGTAACCCTAATTCACTTGGCTTGATCATGGGCGTTGTCGCTGCGCCAGTATTGTTGTGGGGGGTATTCATAAGTCAGGGAACGCCGACCGGCACGCGCAGGACTTTTGCCCTGGTGCTCTCCCTCGTACTGCTCTTCAGCAGCTATGCACGCGCTGGGATTGCCGCGGGGGTGGTTTCCTGCGTCTTGCTTTGCCTCGCCTTGCGCCAATATCGCTTGCTGATCAAAGGCGCTGGCGTGGCTGTGCTGGCGGCTGTGTTGGTTGCGACTGCCATTCCAGTCATGCCTTCCTTCAGAGAAGGGCAGGCGCCCTCCTTTGTTTCCGCTTTCCTCTACAAGGGTGGCAGCGTTGGTGAAATCATGCAGTCACGGATGACGCCCTGGCAAAATACTACATCGGTCATACGGGCACACCCATGGTTTGGTGCCGGTTTCGGTACAAGTGCCACGCTTTCGGAGGCCACGCCAGGAACCTTCGAATCAACCATCGCGGGAACTCGAGAGCATGGCAACAGTTACCTGGCAATTCTGGAATGGGTTGGCCTGTTGGGAGTGATTCCCTTTGTCGTGCTTCTATGGGTTCTTATCGTAAACCTGGGACGTGTCTGGGCCTGGACCCACCGGACCCGCAGTCCGTTTTCTCCCGCGATCCCACTCGCTGCGGTTGTGATCGCAGGGCTGACTCACGCTACTTTCGAGGACTGGCTCTTTGCAGTTGGCTCTTACATGTGCGTTTTCTTCTGGGTTTTGGCTTTTGTGCTGATCGATATTCTTCGCTCCCCAGCGCCTTTGCCGGTGCCCGTGATGTCGCCCGACCCTTCCCGTCCCTGGGCTGGCAACTATGGCATCGCCACACCCAGCCAATGATTCACCTATTCTTCAACGGTCTCGCCGCCAGTGCCGGTGGCGGACTTACCTACTTGCGTAACGTGGTTCCGCAAATCTCGGCCCGATCCGATGTGAAGGCAACCTTGGCAGTCCAGCCTCTCCTGCGAAAGGAATTGGGCGACCGGCCGAATATTTCCGTCCTCGAAATGGAAGTTCCTGCGGGAGTTGCCCACCGCTTCTGGAACGAGCAGACTGTCCTCCCCCAATGGATACGCCGCAGCGGGGCCGATGTGCTGGTTTCAACTGGAAACATCGCGCTACGACGCTCCCCCGTTCCGCAGATTCTTTTGTCGCGAAATTCCTTGTACACTTCCCGCGAGTTCTTTCGCGACCTGCGCCAGCGTGGAGACTACGCTGCGTGGCTGGATGCTCACCTCAAAGCCATTCTCGCCAAGCGATCAATGCGCTGGGCCGATTGCACCGTGGCGCCCAGTCAAGCTTTCGCCGATGAACTGCATCGCTGGACGGGTATGAGCGTCGCCGCGATTCACCACGGCTTCGACTACGGAGGGTTCTTTCAAGACTGTTCTCCCTTGCCAGCTGAGACTCAGCGACAACTTCTGCCTGAGCCGGATGAACTTCGCCTGCTTTTCGTCAGTCACTACAACTACTACCGTAATTTTGAGACGCTGCTACGAGCCATACCGCTTATACAAGAGAGCCTGGGTAAGAGGAAGGTGAGGTTATTTCTTACCTGCAGATTGAGTTCAGCGGACAACCCCGGTTCTTACCAGGCCGAATCCGCGTCCGCATTAGTGAGGCAACTCAGTGTCGCCGATCAAGTGGTGGAACTGGGAACGGTCTCTTACTCACGATTGCACCATGTGTACCGCGCCTGCCATGCCTACGTAACGGCCGCGTATGCCGAAACCTTTGCCCACCCTTTGGTGGAGGCCATGTCGAGTGGACTCCCTATTGTGGCTTCCGACATACCGGTACATCAAGAGATTTGCGGGCAGGCTGCGGTATATTTTAGCGCTTTCTCTCCTGCCCAACTGGCCGAGCAAGTTTCGAGAGTTGCGCTTTCCGGGCAGCTAGCACGAGATCTAGGAGAGCGCGGCAAGATACGATCCCGGGATTTCTCCTGGCGCCGCCATGTCGACGAGATTCTTTCGGTAGCCCGCAATCTGGTCGGCTGCGCAGGTCAGATCTCCGCCGCCGTCTAGGTCAGCCAACTGAAGAACTCACAATTCGGACGCGGCAAGCTGTTCGTTTCTCCCGGCTCAGGACTGGGATAGAGTGTTTCTGGATCAAGGCCCAGCTCACCCAGGCGCACTGGTTGTGAACTCGGTCAAGCCACACCATACGGGGTTTCATGCAATATGTTGAACTAGGTTCAAGCGGGCTGCACGCTTCCATTCTGGGCTTCGGCTGCTCCGGGGTGATGGGGCGAGCAGGCCGGAGAGACTCGTTGCGAGTTCTCGGGGCGGCCTACGAAGCCGGAATCACGTTCTTTGATACCGCCCGCTCCTACGGATATGGTGAGTCGGAAGCTCTGCTCGGGGAGTTCATTAGCGGGAGGCGCGACCGGGTGGTGATTTCCACCAAGTTTGGCATCCTTCCCGTGCGGCAACAGGGTTGGAAACGAGCCGTCAAACCGCTCGCCCGCAAAGTGTTCTCGAAATTCCCCGCGGTAAAAAGAGCCGCAAACAGCCGGATTGCGGCGCAATTTCAGCACAATCTGTTTACCTCGGATGTTCTGCGGCAGAGCCTGGAAACAAGCCTGCGTAAATTGCGCACCGACCACGTCGACCTATTGTTCATGCATACCCCTCCGGCCGGGGCTTTGGCGCAAGACGATCTTCTGTGCGAACTGGAAAACCTAGTCCGGGCTGGCAAGGTGCGGATTGCGGGTGTTTCCTCCGATCCTGATCTGATCGCTTCCGACTTAATGCGAGATTCCCGACTTCGTGCCGTTCAGTTCCCCTGCAATTTCCTCAACTGGGGCAAGACGCGGGGAATTGCTGGGCGCGGCGCAGAGGGCCGAGTCATAGTAGCGAATCTTCCGTTCGGGGGGACTGACGGCGTCGCTAGCAGTCGTTCCAGGCTTCGGGAACTCGCGAATGCGCGCGGAGTGAATCCGGAGTTGCGCATGAAACTGATGAGTCAAGACGACGGCCTTCTGGCGGATTCTGTGCTAAACGTCATTTGTCGCAACTCTGCCGTTCATGTCGTCGTGCCTTCGATGATGCGAATGGAACACCTGCGTGCCAACGTTCAGGCAATGGTCGAAAGCCGCTTCTCCGACGGTGAGATCGGTTGGATGCGCGATGCTCTGGTCACACATTAGGCCCGGAATGCGAGCTTGAGGCTAGAAGTAACGCACCTGCAGGAGCAGTCTGTCTCCCGATTCTGGGGGCAAGGCTCTGTGATAGCAAGAGCTGTCCTGCCAAAAACCGGTTCCGGCTTTGCCCTCGATGCAGAGAACTTTCTCCTTGCCATATTCCCTTTCGATCGTCTGCACTGTCTGCGTGGCGGAGCCGAAAAGCCAGGAAGTGGGTTTATTGGAATGGCTGCCCAGCACCATCACGTGAGCGCCGTTACGACGGTCCGTGTCGGTGATGTAGTAGGCTGCGTATGCAAAATTATAACTGTGAACGTCGAAATGAAAGTCCACTGTTTGGGCCGCGGCGCGGCGCTGTTCGATGGTCAGCCCACCGGCAAAGCTCCAAAAGAGAAGAACGTCGCACTGTTTCGGCGTGTAATTCAAGTACCGGGAGACCACCATCATGGCCTTGGGATCGCGTGCAACCCGTTGCGCCAGGGGATGATTCTCGATTCCGATCACATGCCCCATTGCAACTACATCGCCGTTGGTTAGCCGCCCGTCTCGAACATCCTCATAGTAGAAGGGTTCCGCGGAGGTGTTTGCTTCTAATGGAGACCGCAAAGCCAGTGCGTGAAATTCGTCTATGCAAGCCTGGGGCAGGTGGACTGGCAGATAAACCGAGTCCCGACGGATCGCGGCTATCGCTGTTTCGACATCGACCTCGGGAAAGATCGAATCCGCGACCGGTTGCGCTATAACCCCAATCCGGAGGTGGGCCTGTGCACTGTAGAACTTCCTGACAAAGTAAAATCGCCCTAGCGCATACGGGACGATGCTGGTGCCCTTCTCTCGGATACTGCGGGCCGCCTGCTTCAGGAATGCTCGAGTAACTGCCATCTTTGTTCGCTTTTTCTTTTTCCCAGAATAGCATAGGCTTTCTGGACCTGGGTTCTGTCAGCTCTTCCCGCGTCGTCCTGGAGAATTGAGACGCGATCTGCCTTGGTGTGAGATAAGACTCGGCAGACGAGAGACTCCGACCTGAGATAGTATTTCTGTTGAGTCCAGCGTGTAGCCATCATGTGTGGCATCGTGGGTATCCTCGCGCGCAACGCCACCGTCGCTCCGGAACTTTTGGAGCGCGCCACTCTGTCGCTTGCCCACCGTGGGCCCGACGACTCCGGCACCGTTATTATTCGCGAAGCTAATCCGGAGCCGGTGGAAATCGGCCTGGGCAGCCGCCGCCTCGCCATTCTCGATCTCTCTCCCATGGGCCATCAGCCGATGCAGGATGAGGAGAGCGGGAATTGGATCGCCTACAACGGCGAGATCTACAACTTCCTAGAGATTCGCGAAAAGCTGGCGTCGGCGGGCGTGCGTTTCCGTGGGCACTCCGATACAGAAGTCGTGCTCAAGGCCTATCGCTGCTGGGGAGAGAGCTGTTTCACGCAGTTTCGCGGCATGTTCGCGTTTGCTATTTGGGATGCAAAGCAACACAAGCTCCTGGTGGCGCGCGACCCGATGGGCATCAAGCCGCTCTACTATTACTCGTCGCCTCAGCATTTCCTGTTTGCATCCGAGCTACGCACTCTCCTGGGTACCGGCCTTGGTGCCGCGCCGGCTGGACCATGCCGGGCTCATCAGCTATCTGACTTTCGGCTCGATCTATGAACCGACCACGCTGATCGAGGGCGTTCGCCTCCTTGCACCCGGGCATTACCTCACGTGGGAGAAGGGCGGTTTACGAGACACTGCCTATTGGGACCTGAAACCGGACGCGGAACATCGTGCCAGCGAAGCCCAGCGCAAACAGTTGCAGGACGAGGTGTACGCCACACTCGACGCAGCCGTTCGCATGCAGATGGTCAGTGATGTTCCCGTCGGCGTGTTCCTCTCGGGCGGCATCGATTCCAGCAGTTTGGCCGGCATTTTGAGCCGGGGCGGCTCGAAGATAAGCACTTTCTCCATCGTGTTTCGCGAGGCGGACTACAGCGAAGCCGAATATTCCCGCGCCGTTGCCCAGAAGTTTGGCACCGATCACCATGAAATCATGGTCTCGCAACAGGACGCGCTCAACGCGATTCCCAGCGCGGTCCAGGCGATGGACCAGCCCACCATGGACGGCTTCAACACTTACCTGGTTTCGCAGCACACACGCGCAGCGGGAATCAAAGTGGCTCTCTCCGGCCTGGGCGGCGACGAATTATTCGGCGGGTACTCGACTTTCCACACCGTTCCCCGCATGGAGCGTTTCTCGAACTTCTGGCGGCACGTGCCCTACGTGGCTCGCCGCCCGCTGGCTGACGCGTTCGCGTTGCTGGCTCCGGATAACGATCAAAACCGCAAGCTCGCCGGACTGGCGCGCGCCAACGGCAATCTGCTCCATCCCTACTTCTTGTCGCGCATGTTGTTTGCGCCTGAGCAGCGCAAGGGCTTGCTTGCATCTCCGGAACCGAAAGCCCAGAGCCGCGCCAATTCTCCCTTGGCCGAGAGCCTTAGTCAAACTGCGGACCTCGATCCCATCAATCGTGTTTCCTATCTCGAATCGCGCTGTTACATGCTGAATACGCTATTACGGGACTCCGATGTTATGAGCATGGCGCACGGGCTTGAGATAAGGGTTCCGCTGATTGACCATCTCTTGGCGGCGAAGCTTCTGGCGATGCCCGGAGCGTGGAAGATGAACGCCCATACGCCGAAACCGCTTCTGGCCGGCGCGCTGCGCGGTGCACTCCCAGATCAGATTGTCCATCGCCGCAAGACTGGATTTACGTTGCCTTTTGAGCACTGGCTGCGCGGCGAATTGCGCCCCGAGCTGGATTCGGTTCTGGCAAGGGTAGCGTCTGGCCCTCTGGCTTCAGTGCTGAATCCGGCTGCAGCAAATCGCGTTTGGAAAGATTTCCAGCGGGGCTCTACCTCATGGACGCGGCCCTGGTCACTTTATGTATTGCAGCGCTGGTGCGAAGTGCACTCCGTGACCGCTTAGTTTCCCGCTGAGATCTTCACTGCGCTGCGGTTGATACGAATGCGATGGAGCGACGGGCGTCCCCGAGACTGTGTCGCAACTCGTCTTTCGCCCTTTCAGGGCTAATCTATTTCCCACTTTCCACCCGCGGCTTGCGCCCAGAGCTGCATTCTTACGCCGCTTCGCGGCTGTTTTCGGACGCCACATCCCACTTCTCAAATCGAGATTGGGTTGCGACACAGACTCGTCCCCGCCCGTCAGACTACGGACCGTGCCCTGATGGGCGAGGACGCCCGTCTCTCCACTGAGAGCTAGGGCTTACCGGGCTTCCGCGCCGAGATCAAGAGAAACAATCCCCACCCGCCTCCCAGCCAGCGCACCAGAGCGCGCGGATAAAGCTTCCACACCATCCGGTACAACCCGGCCTGGAAGCGAGCCGAAGGCCGATTAAGCAGCAGATCGCCGGGACTGAAAACCTGCTGCATGGTGACATCTTCAAACTCGGACATCATCGACTTTACTTCCGACTGCGTATACGTTTTTGTTCCCGGGCTTTCGAGGTGGTCATACACCGATTGCCGCAGCGGCTTCCCCCGGAATAAACCATAGCGCAGCCACAGCAGCGCCCCCGTCCACGAGGGATGGTGATACACCATGATTCGCGCCTGCCCGCCGGGTTTGAGCACGCGCCAGGCTTCACGCAGACACCGCGCCGTGTCCGGGCTGTGGTGCATCACGCCGTAGGAGTACACAACATCAAATGTGTTGTCGGGAAACGGTAAGTGTTCGGCGTCCGCATGCTGCAGGTCCGGCCGGAACCCCGCTAGTTCACATCGCTGGCGCGCCCGCTCGAGCGAACCCGAAGAGAGGTCGACTCCGGTCGCGTGCGCCCCCGCCTTCAACCATTCGAGGTAATCCGCGCCCATTCCTACACCGACTTCGAGCACCCGCAGGCCGCGGGATGCGGCAAACTGCGCGAAACCTGGGATGTACGGCTCCAGTTCGTAGCGCGCCCGGGCGTGCGCTGCGAAATCCTCCTGGCCTTCGAGATAGCGCGATCCGCAGGGATCAGAATCCCAGAATTCGCGTACTTCGTCCTTCAGATCGGGTATGGTGCGGGGGTTTGCCATGCAAAATGGAAGCTTGAGCGGATAGTAACACAGCTCCAGATGCTTCCTGGGTGATGCCAAATTCGTGAACCACTAAGGACACGAAGTTGCACGAAGGAATTCATCGCTTACGCTGCGGTTAAAGCGACTCTGAAATATTTCCTACCGACACCGGTGCGGGGGGCGCCGCCACCGTGATCTTCATCGTGGTTTCCGCAGGCTGAGGCGCGATGCGATCCTTCAGCCGCAAGAACCATTCTTCATAGTATTTTCGTGAGAGGTAGGACAAACCGATCGCGGCGCCGCCGGCCAGCGCAAAGCGTATGACGATCAAGCCAAAATGGCCAACCGAGGGCTGCATCCACGGCCAGTACATTCGTGCGGCCTTGTCATAGACGCGAAAAAGCATGGGGTGGACCAGGTAAAGCCCGTAGCTGATATAGCCGAAAAACTGGAGTATGCGGCTGTTTACGAAAGGTTTCGCTGAACTCGTCCCCAGCAGAAGGAAGAGCAGGAGCAGCCCCGCAAAAAACGTGTTTACCAGCGTCAGTTGAAAAGCCGCCCCCAGCGCCCTTTGCCGCGAAAGAATGCCATAAGGGGCACCCATGATTACCAGAAGCGGCACCAGCGTTAACAGCAGCGCGGTCCCGGCGGCTACCTTCTTCCGGCTGATGGAGCTACGCAGCACAACTGCCAGAAGGCTTCCTTCCGCCAGCCCATCCGCGGCAAACCAGGTGTACCACTCCCGCCCGGTGAAATATCCGTAGTGGAATGAAATCGCCCGGGCGACGGGTATGAGTGTGCAGACGGCCAACGAAAACATGGCCAAATTGCGAACACTGATCTTACGAACGATGCTGGGCCACAGGATGTAATAGTGTTCTTCGACGGCCAGCGACCACAGCGGATGGTAGTCCATGGACACGCCGAAAATGCTCGTGACATTGGAGAGATAAATAAAACTCAAGCCCAGAAATGCAGCGGAGGCCTGATGAAGAATCGCCAGCAGCAGTAGCAGCAAATAATAAGCCGGCAGGATTCGCAGAGCTCGGCGGGTGTAGAAACGGCGGTAGTAATCGGTCTTGCTGCGGGATTCGATCAGGATGCCGGTGATGAGAAATCCGGAGAGCACGAAGAACAGATTTACTCCGAGTACTCCCGGCTGCGTTGCCAGTATGGCAATTTTCGCCGCTCCCGTGAAGGGAAGTCCACCGTATTCGGCTCGGAAGCCATGGAAAAAGAGCACGCCGAGCACGGCAATTCCGCGCAACGTGTCCAGTTCCGGCATGAAGCGCCGTGCGAGGGGTTCCCGGTTTAGCGCTTGTGAACTCACCGAGTGTGTCCTCCGCCGCCTGTGGAAATCCACCGGCCTAGAGCAACGCGAAAAGCTTCAGCGCTATGGATCGGCATCCCGGAACTCACGAATCTGGTCATTCAGATCAGCGACGGGTAGGGCACAGGTCATTTGAAAGTGTAATTACGCCGATACTAACACAGCAGTCTGGGAGGAATAAGTAACCATCTCGCGCATCATGCGCCTCAACCCTCGGGCTTTGTGCAGCAGCGGTTTCGGGGTAAGATGGAAAATAATCGTTGGCGTTCATCCGCACCCGAAATGCAGAAACTAGAGGAAGTTACGGCGTCGCCGCAGCTGGACCGGACTGCTCTTCTTCCGCTCAGCGTGATCGTTCCTGTGCGAAATGAGGCGCACAATCTTCCTCGCTGCCTCGAATCGCTCCGTGATGTCGGCGAGGTGTATGTCATCGACTCCGGTAGCACCGACGCCACCGTCGAAATTGCCCGCTCCTATGGCGCGAAAGTGGTGCAGTTCCGCTATCAAGGCGGCTGGCCAAAGAAGCGCCAGTGGGCTATGGACACGCTTCCACTTGCCTACGACTGGGTTTTTCTGGTTGATGCCGATGAGGCTCTCACCCCGGAGTTGAGCGAAGAAATTCGCGCCGGCATCCGCAATCCGAATATCAACGGCTACTACGTTGCGCTGCAATTGTATTTCCTGGGGCGGGCGCTGCGTCATTGCGGCGCCAGTTTTTACAAGCTCTCGTTGTTTCGCACCGGCAAGGGACGCTTCGAGTGCCGCATGAAAGACCAGGACTCTTCCATGGCGGACATGGAAGTTCACGAGCACATATTGGTGGACGGAGAGACTGCAAAGTTGAAGCATGCCTTGATCCATCACAACGTCGAGTCTCTTTCGCGATCCATCCGCAAACATGATGAGTACTCCAACTGGGAGGCGAGGCTCTGGTCGTTGGGAGACGCAAGTTTCCGGGAGCTTCCGCCCTCGCTCCTGGGCAATCAGGCGCAGCGGCGGCGCTGGTTGCGGAATAGATTATTTGCCCTTCCCGGTTCGCCGATTCTGTTTTTCCTCTACCGGTACGTTTTCCGTCTCGGTTTTCTGGATGGAGTGCCGGGGCTGATTTACTGCAGTTTTCAAGGCATTCAGTTCTTCCACATCAAAGCCAAAATCTACGAGCTGCGCGTTAAAGGGAGCTGACGCTCATCTATGTGTGGTATCAGCGGGCTGGTCAACTGCGGAGACAAAGAAACGCTGGCGCGCATGACCTTGCTGCAGGCGCATCGCGGACCAGACGACGCCGGCCTGTGGGAGCAGCGGCTACCGGACGGCTCCTACGTGGCGCTGGGCAGCCGGCGGCTAGCCATCCTCGATCTTTCCGCCAGCGGGCACATGCCGATGTGCAACCAGGACCGCACGATCTGGATCACCTACAACGGCGAAATCTACAACTTCGCCCAACTGCGCGATGAGCTGCAGACAAAGGGTCACCGCTTCGCTTCCAACACGGATACGGAGGTGGTGCTTCATCTCTACGAGCAGGAAGGGCCAGAGTGCGTGAAGCGCCTGAATGGCATGTTTGCTTTTGCCGTCAGCGATCTTCGCTCCAGCAAGCCTACGGTGTTTCTGGCGCGGGACCACTTCGGTGTGAAGCCTTTCTACTATGCGCAACGAGGGCGTGGGCTTGCGTTTGCTTCGGAAATCAAAGCCCTGCTCGAGGTTCCGGGAATCGAAGCTGAACTGGATCCGGAAGCCCTGCACCAATTCCTGACTTTCCTGTGGGTTCCCGATCCGAAGACCATGTTTCGCGGAATTTTCAAATTGCCGGCAGGACACTACGCCATTTTTCGCGACGGCGAACTCACAATTTCTCAGTATTGGGATCTTACCTTTCCGCCGGCGGACGCTGCGTACCCCCGCTCCGAAGCCGATCTGGCCGACGAAATTCGCGAACGCTTTCGGCACTCGGTGGAATCGCAGATGGTCAGCGATGTTCCCATCGGCGCGTTTCTGAGCGCGGGGCTGGATTCCTCGAGCATCGTGGCCATGATGTCGCGCGCCACGCAGCAGCCGGTTCGGACCTACACGATTACCTTTCCGCGAAAATATCGCGTTGGGGAAGCCGCGTTGGATGACCCCGAGGTTCCCGCGCGCCTGGCGCGGCACTCTGGGTTGTGAGAATCAGCGCATCGTCGTCGAGCCTGACGTTGCCGGCTTACTGCCGAAGCTCACCTGGCACATGGATGAGCCTACGGCCGATCCTGCGATCATCACCGCTTACCTGGTTTGCCGCGAGGCTCGCAAGCAGGCCACGGTGTTGCTTTCTGGAGTCGGAGGCGACGAGCTTTTTGCCGGTTACCGCAAACATACCGCGCATGTCTGGTCGCAGGCCTATCAACATGCCCCCTCCTCCGCGCGGCGGCTGCTCGAAGCGACCATTGCCCGCCTTCCAGGTTTCAGAGGCACGCCTCTGAAAGGCATGGTGCGTCTGGCGAAGAAGATGGCGCGAAGCGCGGCGCTGTCTCCTACCGACCGCTTCGTGATGAACTGCACCTATATCGATGGCCCGCACAAGCAGAGGATTTACACGCCCGATTTTTGGGATGAAGTCGGCGGCCTTGATCCCTCAATCCGTCATCGTGCCGCCTTCGACCGGGTGCACGACGCCGACTTTCTCAACCAGATGCTCTATCTGGATTCCAAGATTTTCATGACGAGTCTGAATCTGACTTACAACGACAAGATGAGCATGGCTTCGTCCGTCGAAGTGCGGGTTCCGTTCCTCGACCCCGGACTAGCCGAATTTGTGGCCTGGAATGTGCCGCCGAGTCTGAAGCTCAAAGGTTTTTTCCGCCCCACCACGAAACATATTTTCCGCAAAGCCATGCAGGACGTTCTTCCGCGGGAAGTGCTGCGCCAACCAAAAGCCGGATTTGCCGCTCCCGTGGATTACTGGCTGGCCAACGACCTCAAAGAAATGGTGGACGATATGCTTTCCGAATCGAGGGTTCGCGGGCGCGGGCTCTTCCGGCCGGAGGCGGTTCGCTCGCTGATCGATCAGCATCGCCGAGGAACCCAGGACTGGTCTTCGCAAATCTGGCAGTTCCTCACTCTCGAACTGTGGATGCAGACCTTTCTCGACGGCGGCTCTCGGCGCATCGCGGCTGACATACTTCACGCGCAGCAGGTGGCGACGGCATGAAGCAGGTCCTGCAAGATGCACGCAGTGGAGAGGTCGCTGTCCAGGAAGTTCCGGCTCCCAAGCTTCTCCCTGGATGTGTGCTGGTGCGGGTCGCCGCTTCCCTGGTTTCCGCGGGCACAGAGCGCGCTTCCTCGGAGTTTGC
This sequence comes from uncultured Acidobacteriaceae bacterium, assembly GCA_963735545.1. Lineage (GTDB taxonomy): Bacteria > Acidobacteriota > Terriglobia > Terriglobales > Acidobacteriaceae > PALSA-270. Next base: position 76,179 of record CAVTLU010000025.1, on the reverse strand, counting down.
CAGTAAGAACTTGTTGCAAAAAGCGAAAGCGCGGCCGGATCTGGTTCATGAAGTCCTAGGTAAAATTCAGCGCGACGGATTATTTTCCGCCGTTGCAGCAGTGCGCAGCCGTCTCAATCAACCTTCCGCGCTCGGTTACAGCAGCGCTGGAACCGTCGTGGGTGTCGGCGAGGGCATTGTCGACCTTCAAGTTGGAGATCGTGTGGCCTGCGCTGGCGCGGGCTATGCGGTCCACGCCGAGTTTGCCTGCGTGCCACGGCTTCTGGTGGCGAAGATTCCATCGGATTCCGCGACTACTTTCGAGGAAGCGGCATTCAGCACCGTTGGATCTGTGGTTCTTCACGGCATTCGGACTGCGGAGGTTGAGCTGGGCGATGTCGTCATCGTCATCGGCCTGGGATTGCTTGGGCAATTGACCGTGCAGGCCCTAAAGGCCGCGGGCTGCCGCGTTCTGGGGATGGACATCGTCCCGGAGCGCGCGGAGTTGGCCGTGCGTATGGGCGCGGATGCAGCCGTCGCTTCGACGACGGGTTTGCGCGAGTTATGTCTGCAATACTCCCGCGGGCAGGGAGCCGATGCGGTGCTGATCACCGCTGAGACTGCGAGCAGCGATCCCGTGAATCTCGCCGCGGAAGTGGCCCGCGATCGCGCTGTCGTGTGCGCGGTCGGCACGGTTGGCATGGAGATTCAGCGGCAGGCTGTACTACGAAAAGGAACTCGACTTCCGCATCTCGCGCTCCTATGGCCCCGGCCGCTATGACAGCGCCTACGAGCAGAAGGGGCGCGACTATCCTATCGGCTACGTGCGCTGGACCGAAACGCGAAACATGGAAGCTTTCCTGCGGCTGCTGGCCGACGGCAAGCTCGACGTGAAATCGCTGATCACGCATCGCCTCCCTATCGCCCAGGCAGACAAAGCTTACGATGTGATTACGGGGAAGACAAGCGAGCCATCGCTAGGCGTGCTGATCACCTATCCGGATCATGCCGAGGAAAGCCACCATCTTGTACTAATTAACGGACCGCAGCGCGCCAATCGCGGAGAAGGCAGTTGCGCTCGGAGTGTTGGGCGCGGGCGCATTCGCAACCAATACGCTTCTGCCGGCGATTCGCCGGTCCGGCGGGGCTAAACTCGTCGGTATCGCGGCCGCCAACGGATCGCATGCGCGCCACGCCGCTGGTAAGTTCGGGTTTCGCTATTGCGCAACGGACGAAGCGCGAATCATCAACGATCCAGCCATCAATACTGTCGTGGTCGCTACCCGGCACAATTTGCATGCCGTGCAGGTCATGGCCGCGCTACAAGCCGGCAAGCATGTTTTCTGCGAAAAGCCGCTCTGCTTGAACGAAGAAGAATTGGCCGAGATCGTCGAAGTTCACCGCGCCACGGGCCGAGCCTCGCGGCTGATGGTCGGCTTCAATCGCCGTTTTGCTCCTATGGCGACGCGGATGAAGACGTTTCTTCAGGAGGTCCGCGAGCCGCTGGCTCTGCACTACCGCGTGAATGCGGGATATCTTCCCCCTGACCATTGGCTGAACGATCTCGAGCAAGGTGGCGGGCGCATTCGCGGCGAAGCTTGTCACTTCATCGATTTTCTCTGTTTTCTGGCAGGGAGCCCGCCGGTTGAGGTAGCGGCCCGCGGTCTGGCGGATCAGGGCCGGTACTCTGGCGACAACGTCGTCATCTCACTACAGTTTGCCAATGGATCGCAGGGCACGATCAGCTACTTCGCCAATGGCGACAAGTCTTTCTCCAAGGAGCGCGTGGAAATTTTCGGCGGCGGGACGGTGACCGTGCTCGAGGATTTTCGCCGCCTGGAGTTGGTTCGCAACGGGCGCAAGCAGGTAGTGCATTCTCGTTTGCGGCAAGACAAGGGCCATGCCGCGGAGTGGGAGGCGTTTGCATCCGCTGTTCGCGGTGGCGGCGAAACGCCGATTCCTTTCGCCGAAATTGTGGCCAGTACGCTGGCTACGCTGCGGGCGGTGGATTCGCTGTCTACAGGACAACCCATGCCTGTGGATTCGGCAGATTTTCTCCGCTCACGCTCGTTGCCCTCTGACTCGTAGCCTGCGAACCGTGCCGCATCATGAATCAGTCTGAACCATGAATCAGTCCGAAACCATTCCTAGTCAGGACGCAGGTGCTGAGACCAGCAAGGCTGCCAAAGCCGCACGCGAGGCAGCGGGTTTGCTACGCGCTCCCCAGCGCATTCTCCCGCTCGTGTCGAGGGTAATTTCTGACGGGGTGCAGACAAGCTTTCCTCAGCGGCATCTCTACTCGTACGCAAACACGACAAGGCAATCCTCCGATGCGCTGCGAGCTGTAATTCGCTGGATTGTAGACGCGCAACGCGAGGACGGCGGCATTGCGGCTTTCTACGGGTTACTGAGCGGCTACTCGGCTTCGTATCCCGAAGTGACCGGCTATATCATTCCGACGCTGTACGATTTCGCGCATCTGACTGGCGATCGGAGTGTCATCCCCGTAGCGGAGGCGGCCACAAAATGGCTGCTATCCCTGCAGATGCCTTCTGGCGCTTTTCCCGGTGGCCTCAAAGCTGAGGGCGCGCAGCCCTCGATTTTTAATACCGGCCAGATCTTGCTGGGATTAGTTAGCGCGTACGCGGAGACAAAGTCGCCGGACATTCTGGATCGAGCCGTCGCAGCCGGCGATTGGTTAACGAAGACACAACACGCTGACGGCTCCTGGACCGGCGCCGGCGCTTACCAGGGTACTGCCCATACCTATTACAGTATGGTTTCCTGGGCCTTGACTCAGCTTTCCGATGTTGCCACAGAGGAACGTTACGCGCTGGCGGCGGACCGAAATATTGACTGGGCGCTGACCCAGGTGACCCCCGGCGGCTGGACGGCGGGAATTAACTTGCGTGGGCATCCGACCTACCTGCACTTTGTCGCGTACGCGATTCAAGGTGTTCTTGAGGCCGGAGTCCTGCGCTGCCGGGATGAATTTATTCAGGCAGCTTCGAAGCCGGCTTGGTTTCTGCTGCGCCGGTTTGAGACCACGAAGCAATTGTTGGGGGCGTACGGAGCGGACCTCAAGAGCGGGTTGAAATTCACCTGCGTCACCGGAAACGCGCAGATGGCATGCGTTTGGTTGCGCCTGTACGACGTGATCGGGGACCTGCGCTATCTCAACGCGGCACTGAAGATGAATGAGCTGATCAAGCGGTTGCTCCCAGTTCGCGGGGGCCGTGGAGTCACGGGCGGAGTCGCGGGCTCCAATCCAATATGGGGCCCCTACCAGCCGTTCCGTTACATAAGTTGGGGGGGCAAATTTTTTGCGGACGCACTCATGCTGGAGCAGCGCCTTCTCCAGCGTTTCGAGGCCTCGGCATGCGAATCGTAGTGCTCTGCTCCAGTCCCTACAGCGAGACTGGTTGTGCCATGGCCGCGCGTCTGGCACAGCTTGGGCACACTCCGGTGGGGGCGAACACGCTGCCATCGTGGGATCGAAAGACGCTCCTGCGGAAACTTGGCCAATGGGGGTTGGGCGAGTCGGCACGCTATGCCTGGTCCAAGTTGCGCCCACGGGGAAACGCTGGGACGCAGCAGACCCGCAACCCCTATCTCGAAGCCGCTCTGCGTGACGGAGAGAAGGTCTTCCGAAACTTGCATCAGGTGGCGCATACATATGGCTTCCCCGTGATGGTGTGCGCTGACCAGAACTCGGCGCGATCGATCGAGCAACTGAAATGTTGGTCACCTGATCTGTGCGTCTTCACCGGCGGCGATATCCTGCGAGATTCTTTACTGAGCGTGCCCCGGCTTGGCGTACTTAACGCGCATCTCGCTCTGCTGCCGGAAATTCGCGGCATGAGCAGTCCCGAGTGGTCGCTGCTGCAGGGCGTCCCTCTCGGCATTACGATCCATTATATCGACCGCGGCATCGACACCGGCCCGATTCTCGTGCGCCGTGAATTCCCCGATGGGAACCAGTTCGAATCTCTGACCGAGCTTCGCAATCGCATGATTGCCTGCTCCATCGAGATGACCGTCGAAGCCGTGACCTTGATCGCTCGGGGATCGATTGAGGCGGTTCCTCAGGCCGAGCGCGACCGGGACAATCAGTATTTCGTCATGCATGAAGCGCTCAAGGCGCAGGCCCTCCGCCGGCTGACGGGGCGACGATTAGCTCCCGCAGCGGTCATCCCCGATGAATAGACTCGCCACGCTGTTCGAAGTCGGCCGCACGTTCGGATTGCGCGACGGCGCATTTCGCCTCGGATACGAACTGCAGCGTTCCACCGGCTTGATGAATCGCCGTCTCCGCGCGGCCGAGGGATGGGACCGTTGGGACTTGAAACATATCGCCGACGGCGTCGCAGGCGAAGAACTCTTGCGTGCTCGCCGCTCGGGCGAGCGCCCATTTTTCTTCTCGGATGCTCATGCATTGGCCCCTTGCCTTAAGCGTGTTCTGGGCCCGGAGGGCGAGAAATCCGTTCTCGCCGAAGCGCAGAGCATCCTCGACGGGAATCTCCCATTCTTCGGCCGCCTGTCCTTCGCGTGCGGGTTTCCGCCCAACTGGTTCCGAAATCCCGCAACCGGCCAGAGCGTCTCGCCACAACGCCCCTGGACCTCGATGCGTTTTGCATCCCCGGATTACGGCGATCTCAAATTCATTCTCGAACCTTCGAGATTCCTGTTTGTGTATCCGCTGGCGCGCGCTTACGCCCTGTCGAGCAATGAACGATATGCCGAAGCTTTTTGGCGAGCGATCGAGGACTGGGCCGAGAAGAATCCTCCCATGGCCGGTCCGCTATGGATATGCGGACAAGAATCTGCTCTGCGTATTCTGGCGTGGTCGTTCGGGTTGTATGCCTTCATACATGCGGTTGCGACGACACCGGAGCGCGCAACTCGCCTGCTCTCAATGATTGCCGCTCATGCGTGGCGAGTCGAACAGACTCTGGCCTACGCGCGCTCGCAGCGCAGCAACCACCTGGTAACGGAGGCTGTCGGGCTTTGGACCGCAGGTGTGCTCTATCCCGAGTTGACGGCGGCACGATCCTGGCAAAAGTTGGGTACTCGGATGTTGCAGGAGGCAGTTCTCGACCAGATCACCCCCGAAGGCGTCTATTTGCAAGACTCATTCAATTATCAGCGGATGGTCCTTCAACTTCTGATCTGGACGCTGCGGTTGGCCGAGATTCACCAGATCACCCTCCCCGGAGATATCCGCTCCCGGACGGCAGCGTGCTTCGATTTCATTCACGCCTTCGTCGATCCCATCTCCGGACATGCGCCCAATCACGGATCGAATGATGGCAGTCTCGTTCTTCCGCTTTCCATCTGCGAGTACGGCGACTTCCGCCCGCTCTTGCAGTCGGGCGCGTCCGTACTTTTCCAGAAGAGCGTTCTGCAGCCAGGGTCCTGGGACGAGACAACATTGTGGTTCTGTGGCCAAACTGCCGCTGCGGTCGAAGCCGAGTCCAAGCCTGCTCTCTTGGGCAGGTCTGGATATCATCGTCTAGGCACTGAATCTTGTTGGGCCATGATCCGCGCGGGGCACTATGATCGCCGGCCTTTTCAAGCGGATCAGCTCCATGTGGATCTGTGGTGGCGCGGCCTCAACCTTGCGCGAGACGCCGGAACGTATCTCTACAATGGCGACCCGCCCTGGAATAACGGCTTTGCAGGCACCGCAGTCCACAACACCGTGATGCTCGATCGGCACGATCAAATGCAGCGCGCCGGTCGTTTTCTTTGGTTAGATTGGGCCCAGGCGTCAGGCCGTTCGTTCGCGTCTGGGGATTCTGCCGGCCCGGATAGCTTCGAGGGCGAGCACGATGGCTACCGGCGTTTCGGAGTGCGGCATCTCCGCGCCGTTCGGTTCCTCGATGAAGTCGGCTGGGTGATTGTCGACGACTTGTTGGGCGCAGAGTGAGCATGAACTATGCTTGCACTGGCTGATCGCTGATATGCCTTTTCAGGTTGTCTCGGCGTTCGCCTCTACACGCTGTATTCACGGGGACGCAAGCTGTTTTTCAATGGCATGTCTTCTCTGACGCAGCGGGCGCCGGCTCCGTAATTAGAGCCGGGAAGAACGCAGCCACCGATTTGGCCGACGCAGACACTGCAACTGCTAGGCTGGGAGTCGCCCACGTACGGTGAGCTTCGCCCGGCTGTTTCTGCTTCTCTACCGCTCTCATAATCAGTTGCCGGTGCGGTTCATAACCGTGGTTCTAGTGGGGAACAAGATTCGGATTCAGCAGACAGCGAATCGATTGGAGCTTTGGCGCGGAGAGTCGTGTGTTTACGAGACCGCGCTCAGCTCTCGATCTGAGTCCTAACCGCGGTTCGGAAACAGCTCAACCGATTGCGTGTGAGATATACTTTTTCGCAGCATGGGTGCGCCGCCCAAATAATCGAGTCGTGAAAGAAAATGAAACATGAAGCTGGCGGAAGCCCTAAAGATCATTCAGGCGGCCCCGTCTGATGCTCCTCCGCTCGGAGTAGCGCTGCTGTGCGGTTTCTCTCCACTGCATCTTCAAACTTTCCTGCGCGCCGAGTTGTGCAAGTTGTTTCCTGAACGTTCTCCGCGTGTAGATACTGGCCTCTATGGTGACCTGATCGGAAACTTGCAACGAGTAGAGGATGTGGCCGCAGCAGCTGCTGTGATTGAATGGGCAGACTTGGACCCCCGCTTGGGCCTGCGCCGGCTTGGGGGCTGGGAACCTTCTCGGTTGCCGGATATTCTGGATGAAGTCAGCCGAAGCTGCGAGCGGTTGCAGGAGGGCATCGCCAAGTTGTCGGAGAGTGTTCCGCTGGTCCTGTGTTTCCCCACTCTTCCGCTGCCTCCTGTTTCCTTCGCGCCGCTGGCGCGGGCCAACGAGTTCTCCCAGGAGCTTCGTAGCCGAGTGGCGGCTGCCAGCGCCGCCGCGTCCCGTCTCTCCGCGGTCAGAATTATCGACCCGCAACGAATCGATACACTGTCCGCTTCCCGTCGGCTGGATGTAAATGCCGATCTCTCCGCCGGCTTTCCTTACACGTTGCCTCACGCTTCCGTTCTCGCGGAACTTCTGGCCGGGTTGATCCGCAATCCATCGCCTAAGAAGGGCTTGATCACCGATCTCGACGACACACTCTGGCGTGGTATTCTCGGCGAGGTGGGAGTACAAGGAATTTCGTGGGACCTGGACCATCATAGCCAGATGCATGGTCTGTACCAGCAACTGCTTCACTCCCTGGCCGCTTCCGGAACTTTAATTGCAGCTGCGAGCAAGAACGAACCTTCGCTGGTGGAACAGGCATTCACAGTCCGCGATCTCAGCCTGCACCAGAGCGACATATTTCCATTTGAAGTTCACTGGCAGCCCAAGTCCGAATCGGTGACGCGGATCTTGCGAGCGTGGAATATCCTGGCCGATGATGTGGTGTTCGTCGATGATAGTCCCATGGAGTTGGCGGAGGTTAAGGCGGTGCATCCTGGGGCAGAGTGCCTGCAATTTCCTCGCGACAATCCTCAAGCCGCATATGAGTTGCTGGAAAAACTGCGAGATGTGTTTGGCAAGGATAGGATTTCTTCGGAAGATTCACTCCGCACGCAGAGCCTGCGCAGTAACGCCGTGTTGCGGCGCGACATGGAGCAATCGTCTGATGCCGCTTCCGGGGAATTTCTTTCGCGGCTGGGCGGCAAGTTGACCCTCAGCCTGCGGAAAGCGCCGCTCGATCGCCGGGCTTTGGAGTTGGTGAACAAGACAAACCAGTTCAATCTGAACGGCCGGCGGTTTCAGGAGACGGAATGGCAGGATTGGCTAAAAAGTGAGAGCACGTTTTTTGTGGCCGCCGGCTATCAGGACAAATACGGACCGCTGGGGAAAATAGCTGTGCTGGCGGGCGATCTGGCAAACCCCAACTCGTCCGGCAAACGGTTTCAGATCCGCACCTGGGTCATGAGCTGCCGCGCTTTTTCCCGTTTGATCGAATATGAATGTTTGCGCTGGCTCTTCTCCAACCTGGACGTGGAAGAAATCGAGTTCGACTTCCTGAAGACGGAGCGCAACGCGCCGATGCGGGCCTTTCTGGAGCGAATCTGCAACCAGCCAGCGGGATCGACCTACCGTTTGTCCCGTGCTCAGTTCATGGAAGTATGTCCCGCGCTAAGTCACACCGTCGAGGAACTGCCGAATGGCTGAACTGGAGCGCCGTCTAGGCAATTGTTTTGCCCTCGTTTTCCCGGAGCTGAGCGCGAAAGAAATTCCTGCCGCCAGTGTTGGCTCACTGGCGAGTTGGGATTCTCTGGCGGGCATTACGCTTTTGTCCGTGATCGAGGAAGAATTCGGCCTGAGCATACCGCCCGACGACGTTGTGGGACTGGTTTCGTTCGAGTTGATCCTGGATTATCTGCGGAGGGCGCCCGGTGTCACTCGAGCTTAACTCTATTGCTGTCGAAGAGTTGAAGGTCGGACTCACGGCGGAATACGAGCGCGAAATTACAGAGTCCGACGTCCTCGGGTTCGCGGCAAATTCGGGCGACTTCAATCCGCTGCACGTTGACTCCGAATTTGCGAAGCAGAGCCGGTACTCGCAGCGCATCGTTCACGGCGCCTTTCAGATCGGGCTCGCCTCCGCTCTGATTGGCATGCGTTTGCCCGGCCGCGATGTTCTTCTGGGCTCGGTGAATGCGCGCTTTCTGTCCCCTCTGTATTTTCCGTGCCGCGTGCGGGTGAGTGGCGAAATCACTGCCTGGAACCTGGAGTCTCGTGCCGGCAGCCTTCGCGTCGTGGTGTGCGAGCACGCTTCCCATGCGCCGGTTTCAGAGATCGTGATGGCTTTCACGCTGCAGGCCAATCGGCAGGAGCGCCCGGCTGTGGCCCGGCAACCTCACTCTGCAGAAAAGGCGTTTCCGCCGGGCATGAAAATTGTTTTGGTGACAGGGGCTTCCGGCGGAATTGGCGGAACATTGCTCAATGCCCTGGCAGACGAATTTGCGATGCTCGCGATGGTTCACCAGCATCCGCTGACAGAAAAGCGGTCCGATGCAGTAGAAGTGCAAACCGATTTCGGCGCGCCAGGATGGGAGCAGGAAATCAGAGAGCGCCTGGGCAGCAACCCTCTGTACGGCATTGTCCACTGCGCGTGGGCCGGCATGCCGCGAGGCGGGCTGCTGAATAGCGATCTCCGGCTCATCGAGCAGCAGCTTGCCTTCGGGACTTCCCATGTGGTGCGGTTGGCGCGTTTGCTCTTTGACCTTGCCGCACAAGAAGGTGGGCGAATGGTTGCGCTGGGTTCGATTGTCGGGCATCACAAACCGGCTCTTGGGTTGGGCGCCTATTCCCTGGCGAAGGCTGCTTTAGAAGACACGCTCCGTCTGCTGGCTCCCGAACTCGCGCGCCGGGAGATCACCATCAACGCTGTGTGCCCGGCGTTCGTTCCAACCGGCATGAACGCCCAAGCCGATGAGTTGCGGATGAAGCGGGAAGCCGCGACGATTCCCATGGGACGAGTTTGCGATATGCAGGATATCGTCGGCGCGGTTCGCTATCTCCTCTCGCCGGCTGCATCGTTTATCTCAGGGCAATCCATCGTGCTCTCGGGGGCGCAGCTCTAGGCCGCCGAATTGCGCGAAGCACAGACACGGAATAAACTTGGCCGCAATTAATCTCCACTTGCATGAGATAGCTTCCACTGATCTGGAGGAAGTGGCTCGTTTTATCTGCCGCTCATCTGGCTCCCGCGCGCCGCTGACTGACGCTGTGGCGCGGCTCTCGTGGATACTGCTGGAAAACCCTGCCCGCGAAGCCAGCCTTCCCTTGGGATGGTGCCTGCGCACGCCGTCCGGAGAAATCGTGGGCAGCATGTGCTGCGCTCCGCAGAAATTCTGCTTTGGCCAGAGTACGTTCACCCTGATGATGGCGCATGCGTTCTATGTAGACGGCGCGCATCGCGGCGGCGGCACGTCTATTTTGATGAAGTACCTGCAGCTGGGACGACGCTATCCCCTGTTTGTGACTTCTGCCAATCCTACCGTAGCCCGGATGTGGCAGAAGCTCGGCGGATATCCCCTCGGCGGGTCGGATCACGAAGTGCTGGGTATTCTTCGCTGGCAGCCGCTGATTGCGGAAAGCGTGTACCGCAAAGTGAAACGGGATGCTGTGGCTCAAGTCACGGCCACATTGGCTTCACCTTTAGTTCAGGCTCTGCGCCGGCTGCCAAAAGGAAGCGCAAATTGCGAACTTGCAGCCCTCGCCAGCCCGGAAGAGGCGGCAAGTCTGCTGGTGGAGCTCCCCAGCGACCAGATCACTAGCTTACGGGATGCTTCATATCTGCGGTGGCGCTACTTTTCGCGCGTTGACCCCACGACGCGCTTGTTTGCGCTTCGCGAGAAAGATAACGCAAAGCCATACATGGTTGGCGTGAATCTCCGAAATCGCGGATACAAGCATCAGATCAGGGCGGTGCAGGTTTTGGACATCTGGGGTGAAGCGCCTCCAGAAACATGTCGTGCGATCGCTCGCTGCCTGATTGAAGAGTACACGCAACGAGCAGACATGCTGGTATTCCGCTGCCTCAATCCCGCGCAGCAAGAGGCCTTAACGTCCGCCGGCTTCGTCGTCCGTATGTTTCCCGCACCGATCGCCTGGTGCATCGACAAGTTTGGACTCCTGCCAACGCGGCAATGGTACTTAGTTCCCGCGGATGGCGATATGTTACTGTGAAAAAAGAGGACATAGTTTGAGTGCCAGGACTTCTCTCCGCGCAATCTTCATCAGAACTATCACCACACTTCGAGTGGACGAACTTGCGCTCGCTCTCCAACGCTGGCTTGTCACCCGTGGCGGGTCTCCCCGCCTGCTCGTGGTTGAAATGCATGAAACTCCAGCGGGGGACGAGGCCCTGTTCCGCAAACAGCTGGATTGGGTCGCGCAGCGTTTCACTCTGGCGGACCTCCCAACGTTTGCCCGCTTGTGGCAGGAGTATCGGCAGGATGCGCGTGAATTTCGCAAGCCGCCCTTGCTCTTCACTTTTGATGACGGCCGCGAAAGTAACTACACCATCGCTGCGCCGGTGCTCGAGTCCTTCGGGACCCGCGGAGTTTTTTTTGTGGTTCCGCAATGGATACAGTGCAGCCCGCAACAGGCGCGCGACTTTTACTATTCGCATATCGATATCCGGCAGGCACAGCCCAGCCACAGCGACAACGACAGCGATTGGCGCCCCATGACTCCCCAACAAATCGCTGATCTGTCGAAGAGGGGACACGCCATCGGAAATCACACCTACTCGCATGCCAATCTGGCCAGTCTGCCGGAGAGTCAATTGCAGCATGAGATCGTGGAGAGTGCCGCGCAGATTTCCTCCTGGACCGGCCAGCCAGTCGACGCATTCGCCTGGACTTTCTCCTGGGACTCGATTACTCCTGCGGCTTGGAAGTTGATCCAGCAGCATCACCGCTTCTGCTTCGCCCCATGCCCAGGTTCGGTGCGCTGCTCCGACTCGTATAACCTGGTCTGGCGCACGGAGATTGAGGTGGTATATCCTCCCTCGGACTTTCGCTTCATGTACTCCGGCCTGGCAGACCCTCTATGGCGAAGCCGGCGCGCTCGCCTGAAAGCTCTGCTGGGGGGAGCGGCCACAGCGCAACCGAACTTGTGAAGATCCTCTACGTCTCACAATATTTTCCGCCGGAGATGGGAGCGCCCGCGGCTCGCGCCGTTGAACTCTCGCGCTATTGGGTGCGCGCAGGGCATGAGGTTACGGTTCTAACCGGATTTCCGAATCATCCCACTGGGGTTGTGCCGCCGGAATATCGGGGCAAGCTTCGTCGTCTGGTCCTGCGCGAAAAAGCGGACGGAATCAACGTCATCCGCACCTGGCTGTTGCCCTTTCCCAACCGCAGAGCGTATGAGCGCATGTTGAATTACAGCTCCTTCTGCGTCTCAGCCGCCATCACTGGCCTGTTCTTGCCGCGCCCTGACGTTGTAATCGCCTCATCCCCGCAGCTCCTGGTGGGGCCCTCCGGCTGGTGGATCTCCCGAGCCAAGCGAACTCCGTTCATCTTCGAAGTTCGGGATCTATGGCCGGAGTCTCTGGTCGCGGTAGGCATGGGCGATCCCAACTCGCTGCTGCATCGCACCCTGGCGCGGATTGCCGGGTTCTTGTACCGGAGTTGCGACCGGATCGTCGTCGTTACCCCGGCCTTCAAGGATCATCTGATTGCACACTGGCACACGCCAGCGGAAAAAATCTCCATCGTCGAAAACGGAGTGGAGACCGACCTCTTCAGCCCGCGAAATCAGGACGCCCATTTGCGTAGTGAGCTGGGAGCCGAGGGCAAGTTTATCGTCTGCTACATCGGCACCATGGGGATGGCTCACGGTCTGGAAACTTTGGTGGAGGCGGCGGCTCGGCTACGGGAATCCTCTCCCCAGGTTCTGTTTCTGCTGGTTGGCGAGGGCGCGGAGAAGGAACACATTATTTCCCTCGCACACTCCCGCGGCCTGACAAATTTGCGCTTTGTCGATCAGCAGCCCCGGGAGAGAATCCCGGCATACATCTGCGCCTCAGACGCTTGCCTGGTATTACTCAAGAAGACAGAACTCTTCAAGACGGTGATTCCCACCAAATTGCTGGAGTTCATGTCCTGTGGACGCCCGGTGGTTCTGGGAGTTGACGGTCAGGCCCGCAAGATAGTGGATGAAGCGCAGGCGGGGCTGTTCGTTGAGCCTGAAAATGCAGGAGCGCTCACGGATGCGATTACTCGCCTGGCGAGCGACGCCGCATTGCGGGAAACTCTCGGCGGCAACGGATTGCGCTATATCCTGCAGCACTTCTCGCGCCGGCAAACCGCCGAAAACTATCTCTCGGTGCTGGAGAGTGTAGCGGGCAATAAGAATGCAGGGTAGCTAGGGGCAGAGCTTCCTAAGTCCGGACCCGCATTCTCTCGCTCTAGCGCACCATTACCAATCCTAAAGACGCCGCTTGCATCGCAACGGACGCGTTATTCGAGAGGGCGCTCTTCAGGGTACTGCTGGGAACGAACAGGATGTCATCTGGCTTCATCGGCATATCGGGCGCCTTGGCCTCCAGAATTCGCTTCAACTGCACTGGAGTCTCCGTCATCCCGGAGTTGGCGCCTTTGTGGATGATTCTGGCCGCGTTCAATTTGGCGGTTCTGTTGGCGCCGCCGGATAGTGCCACCGCCTGCAAAACCGTCATGCTTCCGCGGTCCACGAGGATCCCGCTCGGCCTTGCCACATCGCCAACTACGTAAATGATATCGGCCCTGCGGACGATGATGGTATCGCCAGGGAAGATTTCGATGTTGCTGTCCGGATTGTCCGTGAGATTTCGCGCCAGGGGGATGGTCACCGCCTTATCCGATTGGCCGCGATGAGTTACCGTGACGCTGCTGCCCGCCCGTTCACTCAATCCGCCAGCCACCGAAATCAGGTCGAAAAGCCGTACCTTCCCGATCACGGGGTAGACGCCCGGTTTCCCCACTTCGCCCAACAAGCTCGCACCCTGGGAAGCATACTGATCCACGAAGATCGTCACGTGAGGATTCTTCACGAAACCGCCTTCGGACAGGCGCTTCTCGATGATTTCCTGGGCTTCGTCGTTAGAAAGCCCAGCCACATGAACATAGTCGATCAAAGGCAGATAAACGTCTCCGCCCTCGCCAATCCGAGCTTTGGTAGCCAGCTCCGGGACGTTGTAGACGTTGACGTTGATCAAATCGCCGACGCCCAAGCGCAGGGTGGAGTCCGGACCTGCGCTTGGAGCTGGCATGGTCGACTCGACTTTTGGCTGAACCGTGGGCGCGGCTGTGGCCTGATCGACGGTGTTTGCCGCCGGGGGATTAGCCGGTTCGGTTGTGCCAACTGGTTTGGCCTCGACCGATGCGGGCTTCTCCTGAGATACAGTCGCCGGCACCAGGAGGGTCAGAAAAAATAACACACTCCAACCCGCGCTCTTCCATCGCAGAGACGGCATATCAAAACTCCTGGGCATGGTATTGGAAACAAAAGTCTAACACAATGAGCGAGAGTTTCCGCATAGCTCTTTTTGCGTTGATTCGAGGATACGCCCTTATGGCTGCAAGTTTTCCACAGCGGTACCAAGCAGCACAATTGCACCTCATCACCCTGATTGGTATAGTGAGTTTCACGTTCCCACAATTGAATTTAAGACTTACCAGAGGTAGCTCTTGCCGCAGCTGGGCATGGGGGGCTAGTTGACACTTCTGTATCTGGGAATTTTTGCGGCTTCACTGCTGCTGTCTTTCGTGCTTACCAGGTATGTAAGAGATTTCGCCACTGCGCGAAACTGGGTGGCCGCTCCTCTGCAAGACCGCCACCTCCATGTGAGGCCTTTGCCGCGGCTGGGCGGCATCGCGATTTTCCTGGCCTTCCTGATTACTGTTTCGCTGGCGATGCTGATCGCCTGGTTGCATCCGCGCTTGAGCTTCGGCGTGCCCACACGGATTTTCCTGCACATTCTGCTGCCTGGGTTAATTGTGTTCCTGCTGGGGGTATACGACGACATACGCCCGGTGAGCGCTTACGTCAAGTTTGCGGTTCAGGCAGTGGCGGGCGCCATGCTGTTTGGTTTTGGCCTGCAAATTCTCAACTTGCCGGTACTGTTCGGTCATCACCATTTCCCGTGGTTCGTCGGGCTACCCTTGACCATTTTGTGGGTGCTGGCGATCACCAACGCATTCAACCTGATCGATGGACTCGATGGCCTCGCCGCGGGCTCGGCGCTGTTTTCCACGCTGGTGGTTTTTGTGGTTTCGATCTTCAGCCAATCCTCACTGGTTTCTGTCATGACGCTGGCGCTGGCTGGCGCGATTCTGGGTTTTTTGCGGTACAACTTCAATCCAGCGACGATTTTTCTGGGCGATTGCGGAAGCCTTTTCATCGGCTTCATGCTGAGCGCCCTGGCTTTGCGAGGAGCGCAGAAGGCTCCCACGATTATCGCCGTAGCCATTCCGGTGGTTTCATTCGGGCTGCCTATCCTGGAAACAGTGCTGTCCATTCTCCGGCGCTTTATTGCCGGACGTCCGGTATTTACCGCCGATCGCCAGCACATCCATCACAAGCTTCTGGAACGCGGCCTTTCTCACCGGCAGGTGGTGATCGTCCTATACGCGGTTTCTGCAGTCTTTGCTCTGCTCAGTCTCTTCCTATTGTGGCCGACCGGCAGCACTCTCGGGCTGGTTATGGCGGTTTTGGGCACGGGCATTTGGCTGGGCGTGCAACGGCTAGGTTATCTGGAGTTCGGTGAACTACGCCGCGTGGCGCAGCGCACCATCGACCAGAGACAGATATTCGTAAACAACCTCGCCATCCGCCACGCCATGGAAGAGCTGAAACTGGCGCGCGACTACGAGCAGTGTTGCCGCATCCTGGTCGCCGCCTTCAGCCGCAATGACTTTGACGCCTTCGCATTAAACTGGGTCCAGCTTCCTTCTCAGATACCCGACATCCATGGCCTGCAGACCTTTCATGACAAGGGCGGGTCTTGCCTTTATTGGACAAAGCCGGGAACAAACTATACTCCTGGAGTTGGGAGTTCCTGGAGCCTTAGCCTGGATCTGGTCACGGGTAGCAACCATAATTGCGGATCCATGACCGTCTACCGGCTTTACAGTGGGCGTGATTTGCAGCTTGATATCAACCTTCTAACGTCGCTGTTTCCCGCGGCTTTGGCGGAAGCCCTGTATCGATGTCTCAGCCAAGTGGAGGTTGTCCGCGATTCCGCGGAAGGCCCGGCCGTGATGGCAGCGCACGCGGGCTGAAGCCGGTTCCGCTTTTCCGCACCGGCCACCTTTTCTCATGCACATTCTGCACGTTGTCGGAGCCCGGCCAAATTTCATGAAGGCCGCTCCCGTGTTAAGCGCCCTGGCTGGTCGCTCGGGAATCCGCCAGACCCTGGTTCATACCGGCCAGCATTACGACGCCAACATGTCCGACGTCTTCTTTCAACAGTTGGGAATGCCCGCCCCGGACCTCAACCTGGAAGTCGGCTCCGGCAGCCACGCGCACCAGACAGCCGAGATTATGGCTCGTTTCGAGCCGATCATGGTTGAGCGCAAGCCTGATCTGGTTCTGGTTTACGGCGATGTGAACTCCACCATGGCGGCCGCTGTGGTCTGTTCCAAGCTTCTGGTTTCGGTCGGCCACGTCGAAGCGGGACTTCGCTCCCGTGATCGCAGCATGCCGGAGGAGATCAACCGCCTGATCACCGATCAGCTATCGGATCTGCTCTTTACACCTTCTCCCGACGGCGATGAAAATCTGCTGCGAGAAGGAGTCGCCCCCGGTCGAATCCACCGAGTAGGCAACGTCATGATCGATACGTTGGTTCGGTTGTTGCCGCGAGCCGCTGAGAACAGACAGGATGACGTTCCCGGACCCTACGCTCTGGTCACACTTCACCGGCCCTCGAACGTGGACGACCTTCCCTGGCTGGGTTCCTTCCTGGCGGCATTGGCAGATCTCAGCCGCGACCTCACCATCTTGTTTCCGGTACACCCACGCACCCGCCAGCGCATCGCAACACTGGGCCGGCAAACCCCTGCCAGCAGCCGTGTCCGCCTGCTTGATCCGAAGTCCTACCTGGAGTTTCTGGCGCTTCAGCAGCGCGCGTCCGTGGTCATTACCGATTCCGGAGGCATGCAGGAAGAAACCACTTTTCTGGACGTTCCCTGCCTAACATTACGAGAGAACACCGAGCGCCCGATCACCGTCTCTGCAGGAACCAACCTGTTGTTGGGCCGTGATATCGGCCGTATGCAAACGGAAGTACGCCGCATTTTGGCCGGAGAAAGAAAGAAAACTTCGCTGATTCCCCTGTGGGACGGGCGCGCGGCGGAACGAATCGCAGACGTAATCGTTCACACGTAACGGCGGGCGTCTTCGTCCGGGGCAGAGTTTCAGCTCGCCTTGGCGGGCGGACGAGGCGTCCTGCCCCCACACTTGTGAGCGATTGCTAAATCCCCCGCCGCCCGCCCTGAGTTAAGATGTACCAGACCCAACGTATGCAGCCGATTCAGGCTAGTCCACAGCAGTCCGTCCCGGAGCATCGCTCCGCGTTCCGCGACCGCCGCCGCTCGGTGCGGCAGAAGGCCCATTCTCCGGCTTTCGTCAGCATGGATGGAAACCCTGAGCGAACATCGGTGGACCTGAATCCGATCCTGGACATCAGTGAGACTGGCATGTCTTTCTGCGCATCACGGCAGATGGAGGTCGGTCAGGACTTCGATTTGCGATTGGACGTTGCGGAAACCAATCGCTCGATCGCCGCCACGGGGCTGGTCGCATGGTCGGAGCCCTCGGGCTTTACCGGGGTTAGGTTTCGCGAGATGCCCAACTCCTCCTTGCTCCAACTCAAGGAGTGGCTTTTCCTGAACGCCATTTGCGCCTGTGTGCGACACACGGCGCAGCAAGCCCGGGAAGCAGAGATTGAGTCTCTGGAAGAGCAATTCGAAGAGCCAGCTATACCGCCCACTCCGGGGCCCGACGAACTTGGTATACCCGCTCAACCGGAGTATGCCGAAATCCTGAGCGCGATGGCATTTGTGAAACTCGAGGTCGAATCGGCTGGACCCGATTTAGACCGGGAGCTGCAAGTACTGAGCGAGCGTGCCCGGGCGCTCTCGCACGCAAGCGGAGCTGCGATCGCGATCATCGATGGGGAGGAAATGGTTTGCTGCGCCACGGCCGGGCCCGATGCTCCCCCTCGGGGCGCACACTTTCAGATTGGTTCCGGCTTTTCCGGCGAGTGTGTCCGCAGTGGACGGATGCTGCACTGTGACGATTCCGATACCGACCCGCACGTAGACCGTGACAGCTGCCGCGCGCTGGGGATTCGCTCCATCGTGGCCATGCCCGTCCACCTTGGCGATCGCGTGATCGGGCTGCTTGAATTGTTTTCACGACAACCAGCCGTCTTTGGGCCACGAGAAAAAATTCTTCTGCGGCGGATGGCAGGACTTATGGTTGCCGCGATTCATCCAACCGCCGAGTCCTTGGCGGAAAAGCCAGCGCTCGCGAGCACTGCACCGCCGGTCGTGGAACACACGGTTCTGGGTTTTGAAAGTCCCGGCGTCGATGAATCTGGAACTGGCGAAATCCCGGCTGAGCCCGCGCCGGAGACTCCTCGACGTTCTTCCTTCTGGCGTCCAGGGCGGATTCTCGTCATCTGCGCCGTGGCCTTGCTGGTTGCCGCTGGAGCGCTGCTCGCGCCGCGAATCATTCGCCGGAAAAGCAGTTCAGCCGCACAGGTTCAGTCACCGGCGGCCACGCGGAAGGATGCTCCCAAACCGCATGCTGGACTGGGGCCTCCGGAGAGCGACTTGCAACGCCTCCGCCGTCTGGCGGAACAAGGCGATGCGGCGGCGCAATACTCTTTGGGCTCACGCTACGCTCTGGGTGAAGATGTGAAGCAAGACTACACTGTCGCTGCGCGTTGGTTTTCCCTGGCCGCAGAGCAGGGCCACGTGACCGCGCAAGCGACTTTGGGCGCCTACTATGATTTAGGCCGGGGCGTTCCGCAAGATTCCGCCAAGGCTTATTTCTGGTGTGTCCTCGCTCTCGCCGGCGGAGACGAGGCCAGCAAATACCGGCTTCCGGCTCTAGCCTCCAACCTGAGCCGCAACCAGATCGTAGCCGCCCAAGAGGATGCCAATGACTGGCTGAGGCAACATCAATTGGCCAGCAAGAACTCGCCTGATTCCCAGCCCTGATTCCTTCCCGATCCTCCCAAGATTTAGAATAGAAACTAGAGGTTTCCGTGCCAACGCTTCGCGATATCGTTTATGAAAATGTTCGCGAAGGCGATCTGTACGAAAAACTGGACCGCAATCGCGTCCGCTGCTATGCCTGCGGCCATTGCTGTCCTATTCCTGAAGGACAACCCGGCGTCTGCAAGGTCCGCTACAACCGGGGCGGCACGCTCTATGTTCCCTGGGGCTACGTAGGCGGCGTGCAGTGCGATCCCATCGAGAAGAAGCCTTTCTTCCATGCCTATCCCGGTTCGCTGGCTTACAGCTTCGGAATGTTGGGCTGCGACCTGCACTGTGGCTACTGCCAGAACTGGGTGACCTCGCAGGCGCTGCGCGATCCCAACGCCGTATCGCCGCCGCTGAGAGCGTCTCCCGAAGCGTTAGTCCGCGATGCCCTGCGTCAGGGCGCCAAGGTTCTGGTCAGCACGTACAACGAGCCATTGATCACCAGCGAATGGGCAGTCGCGGTTTTCAAGGAAGCAAAAGCTGCTGGCCTGGTCACGGGTTTCGTTTCGAATGGAAATGGTACGCCGCAGGTGCTGGAATATTTACGGCCCTGGGTTGATCTCTACAAAGTCGATCTAAAAAGTTTCGATGACCGCCACTATCACCAGCTTGGCGGCCGCATTGGCCCGATTCTGGAGACCATTCGCCACCTGCACGGGATGGGAATCTGGCTGGAGATAGTTACTCTGTTGATTCCTGGCTTCAACGACTCGGCGGATGAGTTGCGACGCCTGACCGATTTCCTGGTCAGTGTCTCTCCTGACATTCCCTGGCATGTGACCGCATTTCACAAGGACTATAAGATGGACGATCCCGATGACACGCGCCCCGAAGACTTGCTGCGCGCTGCCGAGATCGGCAAACAGGCCGGAATGCGCTACATCTACGCCGGTAACCTGCCCGGCATGGTGAGTGGTTTGGAAGACACGCGCTGCCACCACTGCGGCAACCTGCTGCTAAGACGGCACGGCTATTTGGTGAGAGATTATCAGTTGACCGCAGAAGGGAACTGTCCAGCGTGCGGAACTGCGATTCCCGGCCATTGGGCTCCGAGCTTTCAGGGGCAGATTGCCGATCGCCCTTTCTTCCCGCGCCAAGGCTCACGTTTGGTTACAATCCTCAGCTAGGTTTAATCCAGCTATAAGGTCAATCCAGCTGATGCGCAGAGTACCAGCCTCGCTGCTCGTGCCGTTGTTGTGCCTCGCCACGGCCTGCTCGCCGCGGGACTTTCTCACCCGGCGGCTGGCAGCGGACTTGATCGCAGGCTCCGATGCGTTCAAGTCGGCCCAGCAGTTCTGGCTGCGCACCGGCGTGGTTTCCAACAAAGAGTACTTGTCGCCGGAATATTTGGTATTGCAACGGCACGGCTGGATCAGCGGCTCCAGCACGCTTTGCCCGCCGGACGTGAGCCCTGCCCCATGCTGGGACGTTACGCTGACTCCCAACGGCGTGAATATTTTCAGAGACCTGATCCCAGCCGAGGCTGCCACCTCGCAATACTTCAGCGTTTCGGCGGCGCGCAGGGAGTTGCTGGAAGTGACCGGCATCAGCCGGAATGACAATCTCGCCGAAGTCGACTTCCGCTGGAAATGGGTTCCGCTGAACGCGGTGGGTTCCGCCCTTTACAACGAAGGTCTGGAATATACATCCACAGTTGGCTTCAAGCACTACGACGACGGCTGGCGACTGATCGAAGTCAACCCTCCCGCCAAAAATCATCAGAGCATCGACGACGCGCTAAAAGATGCCGCCCCCGCCCCCTAGCGCGTGCGTGTGGAGCGGGCGCCCCCGCCCGCGACTGCCGGCAGCAAGTATCATTCTCAAGTAATGAAAATACTCGCAACAATCTCCAACGAAAGTATATGACTCTCCTCACTCTCTTCGGACTATTAGCCGTCTCTCTGATGCTGCTGTTTTACACCCTTGAGAAGAGGAGTTCCTGGTTCATTCTGGCCTTCGCCGGATCCTGTGTCCTGGGGTCGATCTACGGATTCCTGCAGGGAGCATGGCCCTTCGGCCTGGTGGAATTTGTCTGGGCGATCGTGGCGGTGCGGCGCTGGTGGCTGGCGAGGAAAGGGAATTCGATCTAGGACTTATCGTCCCGCTGGTCCCGGCGACGCGCTCGCCAGATTCATGCGATGCAAACTGGCCGCGTAATCCATAACTCCCTTATAGAGTGCTTCGGCAATCTGCTGTCGATAAGCGGACCGGTGCAAGCTGGTCTCATCCTTGGGACTGCTGACGAAGGATACTTCGGCGAGCACCGCCGGCATAGTGGTGCCGGTGAGCACAACATACGAAGCTTGTTTGACGCCGCGGTTTCGCAGGCCCGGGTTCTGGGCCGCAAGTTCACGGTGCAGCTCCCGCTGAACATCGATCGCGAAGCGCCGCGAGTCCTGCGCTTTGCTGCGAATGTCGACGTTGTTCCAATTTACATTCATCTCTTCCGCTTCGCCCGTGCCGTGGGTTCGGGCATACTCAGAAGAGTACGTGTTGGTGTAGTACGTCTCTACCCCGCGCGCGGTTGGAAGGTCGCTGTAGTTGGCATGCACCGAGAGGAACAGATCGGCTTGAGCAAGATTGGCAATCTCGGTTCGTTTCTCCAGCGGGACGTAGGTGTCGTCCTGGCGTGTGTAAATAACGTCAGCGCCGAGGCGGCTCTCGATGAGGTTTCCCACCCGCGCCACGATATCCAGCACCAGATCTTTTTCCAGTAATCCCTGGCGTCCGACCGTACCCATATCCCAGCCGCCATGGCCGGCATCGAGCACGATGCGGAACTTGGGCACAGCCGCGCGCAGAGGTGTCTTCTCCGGCATGCCCGACTGAGTCTTCGCAACTTGGGGCCTAGGCCTGCTCAGAGCATTGTGGTCCGCTGCGTATTGGTCCTTGAAGCCAAAGAGATCGATCTTCTTCCGGGCGTCCGTTCTCGCGCTGATGCTGCGTACTTCCACCACCAGACGGTAGGGATTGGACTCCATGCTGACCGAAAAATTGGGACTGTCTCTGGTCTCCAGGACCACGCGGGTCACTCCGGGAGTGGGCTGAGCCACACGGACTCGCACCAACAACGCGTCGCCCACTTCGATGGTTCCTGGCAAGCCGGGAGCAAGCGTTGTGCCGTGCAAATCAAAGTAAATCCGTTCGGGATCGGTGAGCCGATGCGCCTCGTACTGGACCTGCTGCTGCAGATCGATGGCTACCGTGCTGGAATCCGCCGACGACCAGTGCCGGACTCCAGTAAGTTCCGGCAGCGCAGAACTAACCGTCCCAGCCTGAGCGCCATCATCGTCGGTCGCCGGCTCTGACGAAGACGGCTCCGAGGACGAAGACGGAGGTGGCAACGGTGACGAGGCTGTAGACGGTGGTTCGGTCGTTTCCGGTGTATTGATGGGAGCAGTGGGCCGTACCATCGTAGGACTCTTGTACTGCATGCGCCACCAGACCAGCGCTCCGCCACCCGCTAACACCAAAAGCGCTAACACAAACGCCAGCACCGGCATAAATCTGGATCGGCTCGGCGCGTCATATTGCGAGAAAGGTCCGCGATCTTCCACGAACTCTGGTACGGCTTGGCGATTTTCCTCGGTCACCCGCGCAAGCGCATCCCGGACAGTCTCGACATTCGTCAACTGAAAATCTTTGATTTCAATGGTTTCGGTCCGCATCGCACCCGGCGCCGGGGGCAGCAGAGCCGCCATAGGCGCGGGATTCGAGGCGGGATACGGGTCCGGCTCCGGGTCGGGCTCCGGCGCGAGTGGCAACTCTTCTTCCGGCTGCAGCGCCGCCAGGATCAACTCCGCGAGAAGACTCAGGCTGCGAACATCGCTGTCGTTAAATCCAAAAGCTTCCGTGCAAAAGGCACCCAGCAGGCCGATAACGCCATGCTCGGTCATCAGCGGTACCGCTACCATGGACCGCAACCCCATACTTCGGCAGACTTCCGGATCCACGCGTGGATCCTTCTGCGCATCGTCGCAACGCACAATCAGGCCAGTACGGAAACATGCCCCCGAAAAACCTGAATCGGGATTAAGGCGGGCGCCTACGTCCGGAGCAATGGCTCCGACCGAAGCCCGGCAAAGAATTTCGTTTCCTTCGGCCAGCGCAATGGCTACTCCATCGGCTCCGGTAATCGCCAGCGCCCGCTCGCTTACCAGGTGCAAGACTTCATCGAGTACGAAACTCTCGGGCTGCCAGGTTTCCCAAGTCCATGTGGATGCCCTCGCCGCCGATACACTTGTACGGGTTTGCCGCGCGCGCCGCTGCCGTATTTGCTCGTGCAGGGCAGAAAAAGCCAACAAGGCCTGTAAGGCCTCGCGTCCTGGCGCGTAGGTGACGTCTTCGAAAAGGCTGGGGCCAACTGATTCCGCGGGAATCCCTTCCTTCCCGTGTGGGCCTGAGTTTCGTGTTGGTTGGATTGGTACTCATGAGACTACGGAGCTTGCTGGCAGGGCTCCTTTCCAACGTCGTATTTTCGGGGGGAACCGCGGGAAAAAACCTTGAACTCGGGCCCCGCGAATCGGCTCAGCCGTGGCCAGCCAGCCGAGGCGATGTACTTAAATTACAGTGCTTTGCCCGCAATCGCAATAGTTCCTTTGCCCCATACGTTGAAATCCGTACATGTTCTTCCGACGGCGGGAAGTGTGCAAAGTTGCAACTCTTTGCAACTCAGTTTATCTTTCTGTTACGGAAGCGGTTACAGGTTCCTGGCGAGTGGAGGAAAATAAACCCAAATCGCGCTGGTCGTGGTTGGCAGGTCTGGTGGCGACCGGAGTGGCCGGCGCTGCCGTCATCCTGCTTCGGGGCTGCTGGCATCGCAAGATGAGTTGGCCGGTTCGAGCCCAGGATTACACCTATCAGGTATGCCTGGGATGTGGCATCAAGCGGCTGTTTGATGAGCAGACTTTCCGCGCCTACGGACCCTATAGTTACGATCTCAGCCGCCTTATCGCGTGGTCTCGCTCTCAGGCTAGCGCGGCCGCTGGGGAAAATCCGAGCGCTCGTGAACGCTCCGCTTCATAAAATTCCCCGAACCAGTGCGGTTAATGAAAGCCTTCTGCGTCGGAGTTTAAGATTCGAAGATGGAGTATGGGCCGGATCTTCACGCGGATACCCCTTCCCAACCAAGCCCGCGCGGCCGGCGTCAGCACTATCGCCAGAGGATTTCGACTCTTGCCTACGTAAATTTGGACCTCACCAACGGCGCTATCATCCGCGACCTCAGCCAAGCAGGTGTAGCCATCCAGGCGGTAACGCCCGTCCAGGCGAATCAGCAGGTTCACTTACGTTTCGACTTGACGCGCCCTCGCGCACATATCGAAGCCGTCGGCCGCGTGGCATGGGCTGATTCCAGGGGACAGGCCGGAGTCGAGTTCCTCGATCTCCCGGAGCGCCCAAGGCGCTCGCTCAAAGAATGGATATTCACTCAGCTTCTGGCGCGCGGCGAACGGCTCGCCGGGACTGGGTCGATCTTTGTTGTCCCCGAGGCGGAAAAAGACGCCGAAGAAGCAAATGAGTTGCATTTCTCTTCCTCTCCGCGGCCATCGATCCGTCTTGCCCCGGTAGAGGACGCGGTGCTCAGTTCGTTCGACGTCGAAAGCCTGGAGCAGGAGACGGTCCGGCTTCGTGACTTGACCCTTGCCATTTCGCCGCTGGTACTGGCCCGCGTGATGGACACCCTGATTGTGATCGCCGCGGTTTTGCTCTTCTGCGCGCTGGCAGTAATCATGACGGGCGTCTTACCCGGATGGCCGCTGACTCTACTGCTTCTCTTGGCGGCAGGCTTGTTTGGACTTGTCTATTGGATTCTGTTTGCGGTCTGGCTGGGCGATACGCCGGGAGCTAAATTCGCCCGCAAACATTCGCCCGAGGAGATCGAAGAAGACCTGCCACGTTTCCGCTAGATTGCCAGTGGCTGACGCGAGTGCCTGGAGCAATGTTGGCGTCCGGCCAGATTAGCTGAGGACCGGTGATTGGAAATACTGCCGTTCCAGCCAAAGTTGCAGGTCTCGCTTCATGGGCGCGCTGATCTCCAGGAATCGGATGCCGGCGTTTCCTCGTGCGTCGGTCCAGGCTACTTCTCCGTGAGCCTGCAAAGGCACACTGGTGCCGGGCAGAACAAAATTGATTCCGACTTCACCGCTCAAGGGTTCCGGCTCCCGCAGATGAACTCGGACTCCGCCCTGGCTCAGATTCAAAAGGTTGGCATTCAGCTGTTGGTGCGAAGAGGCAACCAGTGAAACCGGAACATCCAGGGCTTCCCGGTGATATTTCAATCTTCCTTCCAGGATCAGGTTGCGCGCCGCGGAAAATGTGTGCACCGCCATCTCCACCGACACCGGTTTCTCCATAACGAACGTCGCGCCCAATGCGTCGATATTGCTGCGCACGGTCGACCCACTGACGATTACGACCGGCGTCGAGTTCGGGCTCAGTCCGCCTTGCAGATTCCGCAGCAGATCCTGAACGCCGCTCAGGTCGCAATCCACGATCACTGCGTCGATCTTGGATTTCACGATGAGGCTCCAGGCCTGTGCCGGTTCCGATTGCACATCCACATTGATGTGCAAGCCGCCGAGAATGCACTCGAACACGCTGACTTCCTGCCAGTCACGGGAAACGATCATTGAAGAAAGTGCCATGACGCAACTGTACGTTGGGTGAGTAACCTGCCACAGATAACCAAGGTAATTTGCGGTCTCTCTGCGTCCTCAGCCGCAGTTCTCGGCGAACTCTGCGATTTAAGATTTGGATTTAGGTTTTAGGGACGCCGATGTGCCGTATCTCAGCATGCAACGCAAGTCTTAAATCGCAGAGTTCGCAGAGAACCGCCGCAGAGGACGCAGAGAAAACACTGGCGCGACTAAACTACCTGACCCCGATACCACTCGACCGTCCGCCGCAGACCTTCTTCGAAATCCACGGTTGGTTTGTAGCCAAAATGTTTTTCCGCCCGCGAAATGTCCGCAAGCGAGTGTTTGATGTCGCCGCCCCGCTCCGGCCCATATTGCGCCTGACCGGTGTATCCGGTGAGTTTCTTGAGTATCTGCACGGTTTCGTTCAAGTCGATCCGCTGCCCGGTGGCGACATTGAACACTCGCCCTGCGACTTCGCCGGCTGGGGCTTTCGCGGCCAGCAGATTGGCCTCGACCGCATTGTCGATGTAGGTGAAATCCCGGCTCTGGGTCCCGTCCCCAAAAACCACTGGAGGTTCTCCGCGCAGCATTTGGGTGATGAACTTGGCCAACACGCCCGAATATGGCGACGTCGGGTCCTGGCGCGGCCCAAACACATTGAAGTAGCGCAGGCACACGGTTTCGAGCCCATAGCAGCGGTAAAACGAAGTCATGTAGTGCTCGCTGGCCAGCTTTGCCACGGCATATGGAGAGATGGGATTCGGGACCATGTCTTCACGCTTGGGAAGCGTGGGCGTATCGCCGTAGACCGACGACGACGCCGCGTACACCACGCGCCTCACCTTGGCGTCGCGCGCCGCCACCAGGAGGTTGACGGTGGCATCTACGTTGGCGCGGTTGCTGGCTAGCGGATCGAGTATTGACTTGGGCACGGAGGGAATGGCCGCCTCGTGCAAAACATAATCGACATCGACGCACGCCTGCTGCACGGCTTCGAGATCCATCAGATCGATTTGACGAAGCTCGATGCGATCAAGAATCTCTCCGATGTTCTCAAGTTTTCCGGTAGAAAAATTATCGATGCCGCGGACTTTGTCGCCCTGCGCCAGCGCCGCCCGCGCTAGGGCCGATCCAATAAATCCGGCAACCCCTGTAATCAGGCAAATTCGCATAAGTGCTTCATGATACTGGATAGCTCGCAGGGCGGATCGGATTAGCCGCGATCGTTCGCTACCGCGGCCCGAATTTCCCGCCATAACTCGTCTCGCCCGGTAAGCGCCCGGGCCGAGTAAGGCACGATCCGCATCTCCGGAAACTCCCGCGACAGAGCTTGGATGGAATTTCGCAATTGGTTTCCCGAAAGCCGGTCGCTCTTGGTGGCGACGATCACACACGGGCGCCCGCTGGAAGCCAAGAACTCCAGCAGTTGCCGGTCGCTGGACTGGGGCGGTACATTGACGTCCACCAAAGCCAGGCACAGCACGAGATTGGCGCGGTCGCGCACATAGGGTTCAATGAAGCTGGGCCACTGCTCGGACACTTCCCGCGAGAGCTTCGCATATCCATAACCCGGCAGGTCGGTGAAAACCATTTCCGGCTCCGGCTTCCCCGGCCAACGCACTTCGTAGAAATTGATGGATCGGGTGCGTCCCGGAGTAGAGCTGGTCCTGGCGATCTTCGCCCCTAGCAGTGAGTTGATTACGCTGGATTTGCCGACGTTGGAGCGTCCCAGGAAGGCAACCTCGGGCAGGGCCGGAGGAGGAAAGTGGAGAACGTCAGTTGCTGCCGTCAGAAACCGGGACAAGACACGCATAAATTAGTTTGCAGGTTCGGGAAAGAAGTTGCAAGAGCAAGGCTCACGTAAGCTCGCGTTAGAATGGTTATATGCGCTATCTGGTAAGAGCACGCGTGAAGCCCGGTTGCGCCGGCGGCTTGTTGCAGGCGATCGAAAGTGGAAGGCTGGGAGAGGGATCCGTGGCAGAAGGTGAATACCTTCGCAATATGGGCGAGGCACGCCTTTGCGAAGATCAGACGGCTCGTTGGGTCGAGGTCTGCTACTGCCCCTCGCCCTTGCAGGAAGAGCGTCCCTACTGGGAGCAGTTTTTCGAATTGACCAAAGTTCAGGACGCGCATGACCGACGCCGCTGCCGGGATGAAAATGGCTCGGAGCCTTGGGCTTGCGGCGATTGCGATTGCACAGAACGCCTGGAGCGCAAGCTGGAGAAGATGGGCAAACCCTTCCTGGAATCACTAGGCGGCAAGAGACGCGGCTAATCCAGTCCCAACGGGCGCTTGTTCTCGATATCCTCTTCCTTGATGGGCCGATACCTATTCCAGAGATGGAGAATGGCCGCGACGACCAGGCCGATTCCTACGCTGATCCCAAAGAACAGGCGATACGCAGGGAAGAAGATGAGGACGGCCGCGATCACTGCAACCGCCACGATCAGACTGACAGTACCCTTGGAGAACCTGGATTCTGGCGGCTGAGAGGAATCAGAAATCATGCTGCACCTGCTGAAGCGTTTGCCGTTCCGAGCGCCAACTGCGCTGGAGAACCGTTAACTGATTACTGACAACTGATTTTCAACCTTCCAGCAGCTTCATCTAAACCCAACGCGCAAAACTGCCCGGGGGGCGTTCGGACGCATCATTCCGATCACAGCTCCGCTCGGAATGACAAACGGGTTGAAATACTATCCGCGGCGAAACTGCTTGCTCAAGGCCAGCGCCTGCTGCTGATACGAGGATCCGATCTGCACGCCGTAAATTTTCTCCGGTTTGGACAACAGCCGCATGTAGTTTAGGCGCCCGACCAGTTGCCCGTGCTCGATCAAGAACGGGACTTCATGCGCGCGCACCTCGAGAACCGCCCGCGTGCCTTTAATATCGCTTGCACCGTAGCCGAAGCCCGGGTCGAAGAAGCCCGCATAGTGAATACGAAATTCGCCATCGGAGGGATCGAAGGGAACCATCTCGGCCGCGAAATCCGGAGGCACGCGCACCCGTTCCCGCGAGGCGAGAATGTAAAAGGCCCCCGCGTCGAGGATCAGGCTCTTGTTCGGGCTCTGATAGCGAGGCTCCCAGAATTCTTCCGGCGAGTAGTGATTGATCTTGTCCAACTCGATGACCGGCGCGTTTGGCCGCGCCTTGTAGGCGATGATCTCGCCCTTTTCGCCCGCTTCCAGGTTTACCGTGATTCTAAGGCCGCGGTCCACCCGAGCTTTGTCGGGAGTATCGTCGTCCATGTACACCAGCGTCTGCTCCTGATCCAGCCTCTTGATTTCCCGGTCTCGCGAGTCCGCATGGCCGTGCACAAAGCGCAGTTGGCTGAGCTTCATTCCAGCCCGGATGCCGACGGTGAAGGTGCGGGGAACGATTTCGGCATAGAGCTTGCCGTTGTAACCCGGCGGCACCCGGTCAAATTCGACGCCATGGTCGGTAATCAAACGCGTGAAGATGTCGAGACGGCCGGTCGTGCTCTTGGGGTTGGCTTTGCCCGAAATGCCGGCAGGCAGGCGGGCCTCTTCCAGCAGGGGCACGATGTAGACGCAGTCCTTTTCGAAGACGGCCGCACCCGTCAGATCGACTCGCGTCATGCGCAGTTCTTTGATTTTGCTCTCGACTGTGCTGTCCGGCCCGGGAAGGAAACTGGCGCGTACGCGGTGAGCGATGTCGCCTAAACGTAAGTCGAGGCTCGCCGGCTGGATTTGTTCCTCGCCGATAGGAATATTCCCGGTGAGATGACCGTTCGCGATCAGCTCTTTTATGGCTTGCGACGGAAGTATTCCGGCGGTTCGGTCCGGAGATGCTTCATGCGGTGAGTCTGGGAATAAGCCTTCGACGTTCCGCAAGTTGACCGTGGACATTCAGGACTCCTGGTTAAGTATGATAGCGGATTGTGCCACTGAGGCTGGAAGTGATTTCACTGTACGGGCGGCTCCGATTACGTGTCAAGGCCAACCGGGCGCTCGGGTCGGGCACCTATCGATCTTGTCATCCTGAGCCAGCCGGAGCAAGCGAAGCGCAGCTCCGGCGCCGTCGAAGGACCCCGTGTCGGCATCGGGTGGCAGCGGCGATGCGGGGCGTTTTTGCGGTGCTCTGTCGAAAGCCAATTAGAGAACGCCTGGCAACGTCCATTCCACTGCCGGCAGACTCGAGGTCCTTCGACTGCGTTGTCGTGCGGCTAGTCGCGCACGACAACTCCGCTCAGGATGACACTGAGGAAGGGTCGATTGGTGACTGCTATTGATGCGCCGTGGGCGCGTCGGTCGAGGGTGAGGTGATGGGCGCGATGGCTTCCGCGGCTTCTTCGCCGTTTTGCGGAAGCGGGTGCTCCAGGGCGATGGTCAGCACCTGATCCATGGTATCCACGAAATGCAGCTTCATGGCGCTGCGTAGGTTCTCCGGGACTTCCGCCAGATCCTTCTCGTTGTCTTTGGGCAGGATGACCTCGAATAAACCGGCGCGGTGCGCCGCCAGGAGCTTTTCTTTTAGGCCGCCGATGGGCAGAACCTTGCCCCGCAGCGTGATCTCGCCGGTCATGGCCAAGTCGCGGCGCACGGCAATCTTGCTCAGCGCGCTGGAAATGGCCGTCGCGATCGTGATTCCGGCAGAAGGGCCATCCTTGGGAATTGCGCCCTCGGGAACGTGCACGTGAATATCGAGGCTGCGGTAGAAATCGCGGGTCAGGCCGAGGCGCGATGCGCGGGAGCGGACGTAGGACATCGCCGCCTGCCCCGATTCCTGCATCACGTCGCCGAGTTTGCCGGTCAGAATCAGCTTGCCCTTGCCGTCCACGACCGTGGCTTCGGTGCTCAGGATCGAGCCGCCGACTTCAGTCCAGGCCAGGCCCGTCACCAGGCCGACTTCGCTCTTCTCGTGCGCGAGGGTGTCGCGGAACTTGATCACGCCCAGGAAATCGTTGACGTTCTCGGCCGTCATGCCGACGTTGTAGGTTTCGCCTTCCTTCACGACCTTGCGCGCCACCTTGCGGCAGATATTGCCGATCTCGCGCTCCAGATTGCGCACGCCGGCTTCACGCGTGTAAGAACGGATAAGCCCGGTGATGGCTTCGTCGGAAAACTTCAGGTTCTTATCCGTCAACCCCGCCTGCTCCATCTGTTTCCGGACCAGGAACTGCTTGGCGATCTCGACCTTTTCCGCTTCGGTGTAGCCGTGCAGGCGCAACACTTCCATGCGGTCCTGCAAAGCAGGCGGAATGGTGTGGATGACGTTGGCGGTCGCGATGAAGAACACGTGCGAGAGATCGTATTCGACGTCCAGATAGTGATCCACGAACATGAAATTCTGCTCGGGATCGAGCACTTCGAGCAGCGCCGCTGACGGGTCGCCGCGGAAGTCCATGGACATCTTGTCAACTTCATCCAGCATGAAGACCGGATTCTTGGTCCCGGCTTTCTTCATCATCTGGATGATCTGCCCGGGCAACGCGCCAATGTAGGTGCGGCGGTGGCCGCGAATCTCAGCCTCATCGCGCACGCCGCCTAGCGACATGCGGACGAACTTGCGGCCGGTGGCCTTGGCGATCGACATTCCCAGCGAGGTTTTTCCTACGCCCGGAGGCCCGACAAAGCAGAGAATCGAACCTTTGGGATTCTTGACTAGCTGGCGCACGGCGAGAAATTCAAGAATGCGTTCCTTGATTTTCTCCAGGCCATAGTGATCTTCGTTCAGAACTTTTTCCGCGCGCGAAATATTGCGGATTTCCTTCGACCGCTTCTTCCAGGGTACCGCCAATAGCCAGTCCAGGTAGTTGCGGGAGACGGTGGACTCGGCCGACATGGGCGGCATGGCTTCC
This sequence comes from uncultured Acidobacteriaceae bacterium, assembly GCA_963735545.1. Lineage (GTDB taxonomy): Bacteria > Acidobacteriota > Terriglobia > Terriglobales > Acidobacteriaceae > PALSA-270. The sequence goes on along the minus strand of CAVTLU010000025.1, from coordinate 44,960 downwards.
AGCTTCTTTAGCTCCTGCACTGCCTTGTCGCGGACTTCCTTGGGCATGCCGGCGGCTTCGATCTTCTTCTTCAGTTCGTCGAACTCGCTCTTCTCGCCGCGGCCCAATTCCTTCTGGATGGCCTTGATCTTTTCGTTGAGGTAATACTCTTTCTGGGCCCGCTCCATCTGCCGCTTTACGCGCGACTGGATGGTGCGGTCCATGTTCAGCTTTTCGATTTCGATGTCGAGCACGTCGCCGATGCGGGCTCAGGCGCTCGGCCGGATCGAAAATCTCGAGCAACTCCTGCTTCTCTTCGATGGAAAGCTGCAGGTTGGCGGCGATGGTGTCGGTCAGCTTGGCCGGATCTTCCATGCGCACGGCCGCGATCATGGTCTCGTAGTTCAGCGATTGGCACAGCTTGACGTACTGCTCGAACAGCCCGGTCACGCGCTGCATGCCGGTTTCGATCTGCGGATTGGTTTCGGTGGCGTAGCGCGCCACCCGCACCGAGACCTGCATGTAGCCCTCGGTCTCGCTGACTTGCAGAATCTTGCCGCGCTCGATGCCCTCGACCAGAACCTTGATATTGCCGTCGGGCAGCTTCAGGCTCTGCACGATGTTGACGATCGTGCCCACCTGGTAAATCTCGTTGGGCTTGGGCTCGTCCACGCTGGCATCGTGCTGGGTCGCCAGGAAAATCTTCTTGTCGCCGGCCAGCGCCTCTTCCAGCGCGCGCACGCTCGACTCCCGGCCCACCACGAACGGAGTCATCATGTAGGGGAAGATGACCACGTCCCGGATGGGCATCATGGGCAGCTTCTTGGTTTCGAATTTTTCCTTGCCTTGGGTCACCATTACTCCCAGAAAAGACGTTGGCCGTTAGCCGACAGCTTTTAGCCCTCAGCTTTCAGCTTTTGAATCTTACACGTCGCGTGCCTGAAATTACCAGCCTTGAGTACTAATGGCTAAGTTCAATGCCGTTTTGCTACCCGGCTTTTTCCATCATAGCCAGAGAAACGTCGCGCTTCTCGACCATTTCGCGGGTTACTTCGAATTCCTTCAACTTCTTCTGGCTGGGCAGGTGGTACATCAGGTCGAGCATCAGCTCTTCCAGAATCATGCGCAATCCGCGAGCGCCGACTTTGCGGGCCATGGCCTGGCGCGCAATGGCCTTCAGGGCTTCGTCGCTGAACTTCAGGCGCACGTTTTCGAACTCGAACAAGCGCTGATACTGCTTGATAATGGCGTTCTTGGGCCGGGTGAGGATTTCGATCAGTGCGAACTCATCCAGATCTTCGAGCACGCCGACCACAGGCAGGCGGCCGACGAATTCCGGGATCAGGCCGAACTTGATCAGATCTTCGGGCTGAACGTCGCTGAGCATCTCAAAGCTGCGCTTGCGGTTGGTGGCGAGTCTCTTCCTTCTCGCCTTCTTCGCCGGCCTTGAAGCCGAGCGACTTCTTGCCCACGCGGCGGCCGATAATCTTCTCCAGGCCAACGAAAGCTCCGCCGCAGATAAAGAGAATGTTGGTGGTATCGACCGGAGTGAATTCCTGGTGAGGATGCTTGCGCCCGCCCTGCGGCGGCACGTTGGCGATGGTGCCTTCCAGAATCTTCAGCAGCGCCTGCTGCACGCCCTCGCCGGAGACATCGCGGGTAATGGATGGATTCTCATCCTTCCGCCCGATCTTATCCACTTCGTCGATGTAGATGATGCCGGTCTGGGCGCGGCCCACGTCGCCGTCGGCGGCCTGCAACAATTTCAGGATAATGTTCTCGACATCCTCGCCGACGTAGCCAGCTTCGGTCAGTGTGGTCGCGTCCACGATCGCGAAGGGCACATCCAGCATGCGAGCCAGGGTCTGCGCCAGCAATGTCTTGCCCGTGCCGGTGGGGCCGATCAGCATGATGTTCGACTTGGTCAGCTCAACCCCATCGCCGGTCCGCTGCCGGTTCATGTAAATGCGCTTGTAGTGGTTGTAAACCGCGACCGCCAGCTTCTTCTTGGTCTGCTCCTGCCCGATCACGTACTCGTCCAGAAAAGTCTTGACCTCCTGCGGCTTGGGCAGTTGGTTGGGATGAGTCGTCGGCGGTGCGGTGGCGCGGTCATCTTCCAGGATGGAGTTGCACACCGCGACGCACTCATCGCAGATGTAGGCTCTGGGATAATCGCTGGGGGAGGAAATTAGCTTTGCCACTGCGTCCTGAGACTTGTGGCAGAAGGAACAACGCAACATCTCCTCGGTGCCAGTCCTATTTTTCACTCGGCCTCACTCCTTTTTGTACCGTCCCCCAACCACAGCCTGGCCAGACTAGAGAGATCGTCTCGCGCCGCAGATGAAAATCTGTGCGGCGGAATTTCGATCATACCTTCTCCCGGGTCTTATAGATGATATCGTCTATGATTCCGTATTCCTTTGCTTGCTGCGCGTTCATAATGAAGTCGCGCTCCACGTCTTTTTCCACCTTTTCCAGCTTCTGCCCGCTGTGCTTGGCCAGCAACTGGTTTGTAATCTCCCGCATACGCAGGATTTCACGGGCGTGGATGTCAATATCGGTGGCTTGTCCGGAAAGCCCGCCCATCGAAGGTTGGTGGATTAGAATCCGCGAATTTGGCAGCGCGAGGCGTTTTTTGGCTTCGCCCGACCCCAACAGCAGCGCCGCCATGCTGGCCGCCTGGCCGATGCAGATGGTGGTGACGTCATTCTTGACGTACTGCATGGTGTCGTAGATCGCCATACCGGCGGTAATCGATCCACCCGGAGAATTGATGTAGAGCTGAATGTCCTTCTCCGGATCTTCCTGCGCCAGGAACAGCATCTGGGCGATCACCAGGTTGGCGATGTTATCGTCAATCGGAGTGCCGATGAAAATGATATTGTCCCGCAGCAGCCGGGAATAAATGTCGTAGGCTCGCTCACCGCGCCCGGTCGACTCAATTACCATTGGGACTAGCATCATCTGCGCTTCTTTCTCTTTCACGTTCACCTGCCACACTCCCGCCCCGACAGCTTAGGGTCTTTCAAAGGGAGAGGGTTTGAAATAGTCCACACTAGGCGGACTGACGATACAGAAAATCGAGGGTCTTTTCGGCGCGGATTCTAAAGCGGATTCTATCCAGCGCTCCATCACGTGTCAAACGAGCACGAATCGCTTCCGGCGTTTGCTTGGACTGAGTTGCCAGCGCCTCGACCTCGCGATCCAGTTCGTCATCGACGACCTCGATTTTTTCCTCTTCCGCGATTTTCTCCAGTAACAGTGAAGCCTTCACTTCCTCGATCGCCCGCTCCCGCTGACCGGCGCGCAAGCGTTGCATATCCATCTTCTTCAACTCTTCGGGGCGCATTCCCTGTGCCGCCAGCGCTCGCAAGCCGCGATCCAACTGCAAATCGATCTGCCGTTCCACCAGCGCTTCGGGAACCTCAAAATCGTTGCGCTTCACCAGTTCCGCCACCAGTTTGTCTTTGGCGGCGCGTTCGGCATCATGTTTCCGCTCCGCTTCCATGCCTTCGCGAATGCGCTTGCGCACATCATCCAGAGTAGAAAACTCTCCCAGTTCCTTCGCGAATTGATCGTTCAGCTCCGGCAAAGTCTTCTGCTTGATGGACTGAATCTTCACCGTGTAGGTGAATGTCTTTCCCGCCAGCCGTTTATCGGCAGAATCGTCGGGATACTTCACGTCGAAGGTGCGCTCGTCGCCCGCCGATGCCCCGCGCAGATTCTCGTTGAACTCCGGCATCGTGTTCTTGCCGGCGATTTCCACCAGAATCTCATCCATGTGGACGGGTTTTCCCTCGCCGTCCTTGGGATGACCGTCGAGCGACACCTGAGCGAAATCGCCATCGGCCAGCGCGCGGTCCTCCACGGGAGTGTAAGTAGCATGCTGCTCGCGCACGCTGTTGAGCGCTTCTACCACTTCCTCGTCGGTAACTGCGACGGCGGGTTGTTCGGCGCGCAGCTCTTTGTAGCCCTCGACCTTGACCTCGGGCATGATCTCAAAGGTTGCCTTGAAGCGCAGCGGCTCGCCCGCGTGCAGGTGCAGGTCGGTTACCTGCGGCTGGGACACGGGCACCAGCCCGAGTTTCCCGGCTTCCCGCCGGAAATACTTCGGCACCAGAGCATCCACCACATCGTTGTTGATGTCCTGTGCGAAGCGCTGCCGGATAACGGAGGCCGGAACATGTCCGCGGCGGAAGCCCGGCAGGTGCGCCAGCTTCTGATATTTTTCGACCAGAGTGTTGGTTTCCCGGGCCACTTCCTCGGCTGGAATCTCAACCTCGATCTCTCGCTTCGTAGCGGGACTCGCTTCGGGGCTCACGCTTGCCTTTCTATTCGAACCGGGGGCGGGAGGTGAGTGCGGTAACGGGGCTAATCCTCACCGACCGTAACTTGAGTGTAAAGATAGAAGGAGAGGACCGTCAAACTCGTCAAGCTCCATCTTGTTACTTTAGGGTCCGCATTTTTCCCGGCGTGCAGGCTCGCGGCTGGTTCCGGGCAGGCGAAGTGCGCGGACTCTTTCAGGAAAGAAATTCACGCCTTCGCAAGAGTCATGAAAGTCACTTCCGGCGGGCACAGGAAACGCACCGGAGGATTAATCACGCCGAGTCCGATATTGGTGTAGACCTGTAGATCGCGCACGCGATTCAGTCCGATGGGATATTTCCGGCCGAGCGGCGGCAAAATCATTGCGCCAACTCCAGGCAGCCTGACCTGGCCGCCGTGAGAGTGCCCCGAAAGTTGCAAATCGACCGGGAAGAGAGCGGCCTGGTCGGCAAAGTCCGGTTCGTGCGCCAGCAAGATAGTTGTCTCGGATGCGGGTACGCTGCGCAGAGTAAGGTTCAGATCGGCCGCTCGGACAAAAACGTCGTCAATTCCCGCGATCCAGATTCGCTCGCTTCCTCGCTCCAGCGGGAAGGCTGCGTTCCGCAGAACTGTGACGCCACGATCTTTGAGTCCAGCCGCAACCAGGCCGGCGCCATTCCAGTGATCGTGGTTTCCCAGGACTCCGACCAAGGTCGAGTTTTTGCACTGCGCCAAAACATCGGCGCAGGGCTCGATAAATCGAGCTCCTCCGCGGCCGTTTGGCCGACCTAGAGGATGCGAAACGAAATCTCCAGTCAAGGCCAGCAAATCGGGTTGGAACGACTCCGCCAGGCGCAACGCCCGCTCCACTCCGGCGCTTCCCATGTAGGGGCCAAAATGAATATCGCTTAACTGCGCAATGCGGAAACCTTCAAAAGCCTCCGGCAGCCGCTTGAGGCGAACCGTGATTCGGCGGGCCACCAGATTTCGTGGCTCCACGAGCAAGGTGTCGGCCGCGGCGACGGAGGCAAACCCCGCGACCACTGCGCCTGCGAGAAAACGCCTTCTGGTTAGCCCCTTTTTCTCCACGAATCGAGTTTAGCAGGGGCCTCCAGAGGCGGGAGGCACGACAGTACTACGGCCTATACTAGCCATCAGCCGTAGCCATCAGCCATCAGGAAAACCGGAGTAGACGTACCCGGAAGATTACTATGGCTGACGGCTGATGGCTATGACAGATCCTCTCTGGCTTTCCAAGCTGAACCGCGAAGTCGATCGCCTGCACCCGCTGTCCGCGCCTGGTGGCTTACCGCGAGCAGGTCGCGCGTGAGAAACGGCGCGCCTATCTTGACTGGGATTATTGGGGCAAGCCTGTGCCGGGCTTCGGCGATCCCGAACGCCCGCGTGCTCGTTCTCGGACTCGCACCCGGAGCCCACGGCTCCAACCGCACCGGGCGCCCGTTTACCGGGGACGCTTCCGGCAGCTTCATGTATCCCGATCCTGTACGAGACAGGATTCGCCAACCAGCCCACCGCCACACGCCGCGACGACGGCCTCAAGCTGAACGACCTCTACATCACCGCCGCCGCCCGCTGCGCGCCTCCTGACAACAAGCCGCTGCCGCAGGAGCTGGCGAACTGCGCGCCTTATCTGGAGAGCGAGTTGGACGGATTGAAGAGGGTGAAAGTCGTGGTCGCTTTGGGAAAGATTGCCTTCGATGCCTATCTGAATTTTCTCAAGCGACGTGGGCTGCTGATGAGCCGAAAGGACACAATCTTCCGGCACGCGGCCAGGTACGAGATGCCGGACGGCAGGATCTTGCTGGCTTCCTACCATCCCTCCAACCAGAATACCCAAACGGGAAAGCTGACCCGCGAAATGTTCCTGGCGGATCTTTAAAGAGGCGGCCCGCCTGGCCGATAGCTAACTGTAAGCGGCGCTGCGGCCCGGAACGTCCACCCATCCCCATGCACGGGGCTACACAACAGCTCGGGTAGCGGACCGGGGTAGCGCCGCATTTTCCTCTGATTACAGCTTGGTTACCGTAACCTCCAGCTGAAACTGCCGGTCTGAGTTGGAATCGTCCACGCTGCCCACGACGATCGCCTTGCCGAGAATTACCGGCGTCCGGGCGCTGATTTGAACATGCCGCAGAAGCGGGTGTGGGCTTCGCGTGGCCTCATCCGGAGTGGCGAAACTACTGATGTCAACGACCACATCCAGACTGAGAGGGTTTGCCCAGGAGACCATCTGTGCCACGATCGAAGTTCCTACATCGAGATAGTCGACCTTTCCGTCGGATTCAATGGGGACGCGCGTGCCGATCTTGAGTTCGCGGCTTTTCCCTTCCTCGGTCAAGTTCATGGAATATTTTCGGGTATTGATCTTCTTGCCGCTCTGCAGTTCGTCCACTGCGAAGTCAAGATGGTAGGCACTGATTGTGGGCAGCGCTCTTGGCGCCGCCGGGCTGCCCGCAGCCTGCGCTCGCGCAGGCTGTATTCCACAAAGAATTAGCGACAAAACAAACGCGTACAGCGAAGTTTTTCTATGCATCGTAGGTCTCCTCAGATATTCTTATTGTTCGAACTCTTGGGAATGCTCTGGCACGTGGTTTCGTTTCTCCATCTCGCGCAAGGTCTGCTCCAGCAACTCCGTCCTCGCCCGCGCAACCAGCTTGGCCTCCTCGGGCCAATCGCGGACATAGCTCGCCAGCATCCTCTCCTGCTCGCTGAGCGGCTGGGCCGAAGGGAATTGCTCCAGCCGCGGCGCCGTCTCCTGCCGCCGCGACAGAATTCACGGGACGCGGGCACGCCTTTCGCGGCGAGCTCCGCTTCACCGCGTGCGAGGGGACGCGCGCTAAAACAGGAGCGGGAGGGATTTCACGTGTAGCCTGCGTTTCTTTCTTGATCGCGGTTCCCACCGCAGTCTCATGAACGACGTCACGCCCGCGCGCCAGAAACATCGCGGCGCCCAGAAGCAAGACCGCCAGCCCCGCCAGCGCGGGACGCCAGCCCCACCGCGATTCCGGCAAGTGCTCCGTCCGCAGAGTGGCCAGAATGCGGCTCTCCAGGCCCGGCCGAGGTTCAGACTCACCGTAGCGCTTCAACGCCGCGTCGAGCCTCTCGTTTACTACCCGCTCTCGATCGCCAGGTTCCATCTTTTTAAGTCCCAGATTTTCCTTCCATCTGAACGGCCAGCTTTTCCTTCAGAATCTGCCGTGCCCGAAAAATCCGCGAGCGCACCGCCGATTCCTGGACGCCGAGCACTTCGGCGATATCTCCCGGCGACATCTCCTCGAGCGTCGAGAGCGTCAACGGGTCCCGCAACTTTGCCGGCAGAGCCGCAATCAGCTTGTGCAGCGCCTCATTCATTTCAGCGCCGATCAGTGCCTCGTCTGCTCCGATGGATCGAGAGCGAATTTGCATTGCACTTTCATCGTCATCGAAAGCGATCTCCGTCGGCCTCTTGCGGCGCTCCACCGCCACGCGCCAGGCGATCCGTGCCAGCCAGGTCCGCGGATCGCGCACATCGTCGAGCTTCCTGCGATAGCGCAAGACTCGTACAAAAGTCTCCTGCGTCGCGTCTTCCGCGTCGTGATGGTTGCGCAACACCGAATACGCCACGCGATAGACCAGCCGCGCGTGCTCGCGGACAGTGAGTTCGAGCCTGTCTTCGCTGGCCGATGCCAAAGTAATGGCTCCGTTCACGAGCACCCGTCCTGTCGCTACTCGTTGGCCCTCAAACATAGAAGACCGCCATTGTGCCCGATTTGTTCAGAAATATTTTGACCGGGTAGTGTGGCTGCGGGCGGCCCGCCCGCGACCCGAAGAAGGGGGACGAATCGAAACCAGGAAATCTTAGAGGTCCTTAGTTGGAAGCGACAGTCGCGGGCGAGTCGCCCGCGACCACCTAACCACATGACCCTAGAAGCCCACAAACACCGGCTCGGGCTGCAGCCGGATGCCCCAGATCTCTTCCACTCGCTGCTGGATCGTGCTCCTTCAGAGCCACAATCTCCGCCGCCGTCGCATCGCCCCGGTTCACGATCGCCAGCGCGTGTTTGCGCGAGATGCCGACGTGTCCGATGGTGTAACCGCGCGCAAATCCCGAGTGCTCGACCAGCCATGCGGCGGAAACTTTTTTCGTGCGCCTCGAGCGCCGGGTAGACGGGAACCTGCATCCCCCGCGCCGCCGCCCGCCTCGCCAGTTCCTCATGCCCCGCCCGCGAAAGAATCGGATTCTTGAAGAATGATCCGGCGCTGCGGCAATCTTCGTCTCCCGGCGTGATCAGCATCCCCTTGCTGGCTCGTATGCGACGGACTGCCTCGCGCGTGTCGGCCAGAGTCGGGGTCTTTTCCCAGCCCGCGAAATGCTTTTTCAGGTCGGCGTATTGAATACGCGGCTCGCCCTCCGGAGTCAGCGCGTAGGTGGCTCGAACAATGACGTAGCGTCCACTGTTCGGTAGTATTAAAAATACTGGTGCGATAGCTAAAGCCGCAGGCCTCGTTGCAGAATTCGCGGATCTGGCCGTCTTTGAAGTCCAGCGCCAGTACCGAATCGACAGTCTCCGCCACTTCCTGGCCATAGGCGCCGACATTCTGCACCGGCGTGCCGCCGACACTTCCAGGAATGCCGCTCAGGCACTCCACGCCGGCACAATTTCGGGCCACCGCGCGGGCCACGAATCTGTCCCACTCTTCGCCGGCTCCGACCTCGAACAGCGTCTGTCCATCTTGAGAAGTCTCCTCGATGCCAGCAACTGCCATCTTCAGCACCAGGCCGGGCCAGCCCGAGTCGGAAACCACCAGATTGCTGCCGCCGCCCAGAACAAACAACGCCAGGCTTCGAGATTTCGCAAACTGGATGCCAGCTGCACATCACCAATGGTGTTGGCCTCAAGAAAATAGCGCGCCGGCCCGCCGACCTTGAACGTGGTCAGCGGCGCCAGCGGAACGTTTTCCTGGATGAGCATGGGGATCGCTTCAATATATATGAGGGACGAACCGCGGGCAGTTACGGGAGGATTAGAATTACTGTTCCGGTCGGACGGCAAAGCGAGGTGACAAATCATGAAACGGTTCTGGCTGTTAAACCTCGATGGAGCGACGGGCGTACTCGAGACTGTGTCGCAACTCGCCTTTCGCCTTTTCAGGGCTAATCTATTTCCCACTTTCCACCCGCGGCTTGCACCCCGGGCTGCATTCTTACGCCGCTTCGCGGCTGTTTTCGGACCCCGCATCCCACTTCTCAAATCGAGACTGGGTTGCGACACAGACTCGTACTCGCCCGTCAGTGCATAGGCCGGTGGGTCCGACGGGCGAGGACGCCCGTCGCTCCATTGCACGTGGACATCAGCGAGCCAATTCGTGGCGAAGTGGTCGAGCGAAAGTGAACTGTGCAAAGAGGTTGCGTGACGGTCCTCAATTTGTTACCTGTATCCCGCAAATGCCGCGTGACTATTGGCTTCTGGGAGGGTAGTATCTCTGCTGCTGCAAATCCAGCTACTGCCTTTCCAGGAGCCTAACAGACAAAATGTATCCAGAAATTATGGTAATTCCCATGCGCGAAGAACTGACCCGTCTGGGTGCTCAGGAGCTACGCACGCCGGGGGAGGTCGATCACGCCCTGGCCCAGCAATCGGGCACCGTGATGGTGGTCGTAAATTCCATCTGCGGATGCGCCGCCGGCCGCATGCGTCCCGCGGTGCGAGTCGCTCTGCAAAATGCCAGCCGTCCCGGAAAAGATTTTCACGGTGTTCGCGGGACAAGACGTCGAAGCCACTGAGCGTGCCCGGTCGTACTTCACCGGATACCCGCCGTCGTCGCCCTCGATTGCGCTGCTGCGCGACGGCAAACTGATCCACATGATGCAGCGCAGCGACATCGAGCACCGCGAGGCCGCCGACATCGCCACCGAACTCAAGCGCGTGTTCGGTCAGTTCTGCGCCAGCCCGACGGTTGTCCCTTCACGGAGAACGCGAAGCCCGAGACTCAACAGTAAGGACACGAGCTTCGGGCCTTTCAAGCACTCTTAACTCGTAGAGACGTAGTAGAGCTACGCTCGGCCCGCTGAGAAGGTCAAAGAATTGTCATTCCGAGGAACGGAGCGACGAGGAATCTGTTGTCTGCAGCCCGCGAGAGAAAGCAGATTCCCCGCTCTGCTCGGACTGACAAACGTAGACGGATTTGTCAGCAAGCTGAGAGGTAGCGGGAGCCACGCCTCTACGAAGAAGCGACGGTGCAGTTCCCGTCGACTATTTTTCACCCTTCACTGCCGAAAACGTCATTTCCTTCGCCGGGCTACGCGTTCTTTTCTTCCACGCAAAGAACAATCCGGCGTAGGTCTCGGTAATGTATGCGCTCGATTGCAGCCCCAACAACCCGCGGTGCGGTCAATCCAACGCGGTGGCCCCTCGATCTCACCGAAGTCTCCGATGGGCGTCTGGTCGATGACGACGTGCCCACGGCCATCGCTCCATTCGGCGCGAAACTTCTCGTAGCGAAACGTGGGAGCGTAACCCAGAGCGCGCAAAATGGCGTCCAACTTGGCGCCGTTCGCGACCTCGGTTTCCAGTTCGACTCGCGTCTTATGGCGCCCCGCTTGACCCTTTGCTTTGTGGGTCAGCACCCACTTGGAGCCATACTTGCGCAGGCGCAGCAGTTCACCCTTGCGCCGCAGTCTCTGTCCAGGGAGATCGTAAAGAGAATTCATCTCATGGGTTCGCCGGGTGAGCAGACGAAACCCCGCCACCCGCAATCGTTTTGTAACCGCGCGCGCATCTTCCACCTGAAACTTGATTTCGATTTCTTCGTTACCCATGTGTGCAGTTCCGAATTTCTGGGACGTAGATTTGGGAACGGCACGAGTTTCGCTCGGGCCGCAGAATGGCTGAAATTGCATCCGCGCTTCAGCGCCTGGGGCAAAACCAGTTGTAGATGCGCCGTACCGGAGCGTGCTCATCATCGGCGCTACTTGCGGCACGGCTGAAGCCGTGCCCTTCCAAACAACAACCCAACCTATGAGAACGTCGGCAGCTTCACCAGATCGTCATGCGGCACCGGCTCCAGCGCGTACCCCGCCTTCCTCCACGCCGCCAGCCCGCCCTTAATCACGAACGCGTTGAATCCTTTTTCCCTCAGCATGAGCGCCACCCGGGCGCTCGTGGCTTCCTTTACTCAAGTGCAGTACAGATAAATATTCTTTGTCCTTGGGGAAGTTCTTGAGTTCCTCGGATAGGTTGTTGGGCTCCAGCCGCAGCGATCCTTTGATGCGCATGCTCGCGGCATCGTAGTAGCCGTGGCTGCGGACATCGACCAGCAGAACGTTCTCCTTCTCCTCCGAGGCCAATTGCCGCGCCAGTTCTTCCACCTGCACTCGCGGGACCACGCGATATTCTTTGTGCTTTTGAAACAGCCATAATTTGTAGGCAACATAGACGATGGCCGCAATGAAGAGGACGTCCGTGATTACATGGCTGGCTGCCTGGAAGCCGCGCGTGATCGCGGCCAGAAAATCGTGAAACACGAATCCCAGCGTGCTGTAGGCCAACACGTAAAGCAATGCGCCGGCCAGGTCCAGCCGGAAGAATTGCAGCGGACGCATCTTCATGCTGCCCGCCAGCGGCGGCGCCATGCTGTTGACCCCAGGGATAAACTTGGCTATCACCAGCGTAATCTTGCCGCGTTTGTAGAAAGACTCGGCCGAGCGCAGGATGCATGTCTCAGGATTGGCCGACACCTTACACAGGAAGCCCAGCAGCGCCCATCCCATGTAACGTCCGAGAACATACAGGATCGAATCGCCCAACATCATGGCGGTGACCGCGAGCCCCAGCACTGTAGGCCCGTTCAGCGCTTTACCTGCCGCTGCCGCGCCGCCGGCCACCAGCGCCAAAGCTGCGGGAGCCGGCAGGCCTAGGGCCTCAGCCAGGACCACTACGAAGATAAGGATGTATCCGTGGTGGGCAAGCAAGGAGGTTAGATGACTCATAAGTTCAGGCGCAGAAGCTGGTGTGAGTATAAACAAAAGCAGGGCGGTCCATCGCCGCCCTGCTTTTCCGTCGATTTCCGGCCTGACCTACATGGACTTGGACTTGAGCATCTTGACGTTCATCACGTGGATGCTGTTCTTGTCGGCATACACATGGGCGCTCACCTCAACGTGATGCCCGACGTGGTCCTTCAGGGTCTCCGGATTCATTACATCCCACGACTTCATGTCCTTGTCGGCGACGAAGGTGATCTTGTCGCCGTCCGCCTTGACTGTGCCCTTGATGCTCTTCAGCGGCGCCGGGGCAGCGGCTTTGTCGCCTGAGCCCATCGACATGTCACCCTGTGCGAAACTTGCTACGCTCGCCGTTACAGTAAGCGCCAGCGCTAAAACCAACAGCTTCTTCATATTGCCATCTCCTTAAAGTTGTGAAATTCGGCTCTAGGGCAGTAAACTCCCAATCTACTTACGACAATGGAGGCAAAACGGATTTGCACACCCCCGTTGCGCCTCCTACGATGCAGGTTTCGCCATAGGAGACTAGTCCTCATGCCCACAAAAACCCGGAAACAAACCCGCCGCCATATCATTCTGCCTAAGCGCAAGACGCCCCTGCCGTTTAGCGATGCCGTGCTGGCGGGCGACACTTTGTACCTCTCGGGACGCATCGGGATTGATCCCGCCACTGGAGTTGTTCCAGCTAGCCTGGACGACGAGATGCGCCTTCTGTTCGATGAATTCACCGCCGTTCTGGCGGAAGCTGATATGACTATGGACGATCTGGTCTGGGTCCAAGTCTTCTCGCCCGATGTTTCCCTGTGGGATCGCTTCAACAGCGCCTACGTGAAACGCTTCTCGCGGGATTTGCCGGCACGGGCATTCATTGGTTCGGGGCCGCTCTTACGAGGTGGGAGGTTTGAGATGATGGGGATTGCGGTGGGAAAATCTTGAATCGCGGAGTGCGCAGAGAAAGGCCGCGAAGGTCGCAGAGAAAATTTTACTTCTCCCGCGCCACCACAAACTCCGGCGCCCATAACAGCGCCCGCTTAATCTCGCCATCGGGAAAACTGCAGATGGCGTTTCGCGCCAGCGCCGAGTACTGCATCGCCCGCTGATAGGCGGCGTCGACGGAACCGTAGCGGTTCAATATTTCCAGGATGTCGCCGTGCGTGACGCCATCAAAGTTCCGTTCTCGCACGACAGTCTCGATCATCGCGCGTTCCCGCGGCGTGCAGCGCTCCAGCGCATGGATCACGGCCATGGTGACTTTGCCTTCGCGCAGGTCGCTGGCCACCGGCTTTCCCAGAACGTTCTCGGAAGCCGTCAAATCCAGCACATCATCCACGATCTGGAAAGCCATTCCCAGATCCAGCCCATACTGCGCCAGGCTGGCTTCCTGCTCCGGCGTGGCCCCGCCGAGAATTCCACCCATCCGCATGCAGACCGAAAACAGGCAAGCGGTCTTGCGGAAAATTAGATCGAAGTGCTCGTCGAGCGAAATCAGCTTGCCCAGTTTCTCCATCTGCAGCAGCTCGCCTTCCACCATCTGCTGCGTCAGTTCGATGAGCGTATCCAGAATGCGGAAATTGCGCTCTTGCACCGCGATCTTGAACGCCTGCATGTAGAGCCAGTCGCCGGCCAGCACGCACTTGGGATTTCCCCATTGCGTGTTGGCCGCAGGCCGCCCGCGCCGGGTCTGGGCTTCGTCGATGATGTCGTCATGAACCAGCGTGGCGGTGTGAATGATCTCCACCACCGCGCCCAGCCGGATGGTCCCGCGGCCTTGGTAGTTGAACAACTTTGCCGAGAGCAACAGCAGCGCCGGCCGAATGCGCTTGCCCCCGCCGCCGCGCAGGTATTCGCCGATCTCCGTGATGGCCTCGACATTCGAGACGGTATCGCGCCCAAACTCGCGCTCAATCGCCGCGAGATCCTCGCGCAGCATCTCGAAGAATTCTTTTCCGTTAATGGCGGGCCGTGGTGCTCATGGAGTGAAGTCTTTTCACCACGGAGGCACGGAGTCACAGAGAAAGTCGACTTCAAGATTTCTCCGTGTCCCCGTGCCTCCGTGGTGAACCTAATTAGTGCGGTAATTCGTAAACTGCATATCGATCCCGAAATCCTGCTGCTTCAGCAGCGCAATAATCTCCTGCAACGTATCGCGGTCTTTGCCGGTGATCCGCACAGTATCCGCCTGGATCGAAGCCTGCGCTTTCTTCTTCGAATTCTTGATCAGCTTTACGATCTCTCGCGCCTTCTCGATCGGAATCCCTTGCTGCATGGTGATGCGTTGTTTCGCCGTGCCCCCAGCCGCGGGCTCAACCGCGCCATAGGTCAGGCCCTTCAGCGACACGCCGCGCTTCACCAGTTTCTGCTGCAGAATTTCGTTGACCGCCTTGAGCTTGTACTCGTCGATCGAGTGCAGCACCAGGGCATCTTTTCCATCCAGCTCGATATTCGACTTGGAGTCCTTGAGATCGAAGCGGGTATGAACTTCCTTCAACGCATGCTGAATGGCGTTGGAGACTTCCTGCAAGTCAATCTTGCTCACAATGTCAAAACTGTTCTCTGGCATAGCTTGTCTAAGCTCTCTCCCACTTGTCATTCCGAACCGCCGAAGGCGGTGAGGAATCTGCTGTCCCTGCCGCGCTAGGCGACTGTCCTGCCCGGAACGCGCTCCTACCAAGCTAAATGGAGTCGAGCTTTTCGGGAAGGGAAAAGAAGCGATAGAAGTTCTGCGCCGTCAGCCTGCCGATTTCCTCGGTCGAGAGGCCGCGCAACTCCCCCAGTTGGCGCGCCACTTCCTTCACAAAAGCGGGCTCGTTACGCTTGCCCCGATGCGGCACCGGTGCCAGGAACGGCGAATCGGTCTCGATCAGCATCCGATCGAGCGGCACTTGCTTCGCCGCATCGCGAATTTGCTGCGCCTTTGGAAAAGTAACATTCCCCGCGAACGAAATCATGAATCCGATGTCGAGCGCGCGCTTGGCGTGGGCCCAGGTCCCGGTAAAGCAGTGCAGGATGCCGCCCAAGCCATTTGAAGCCCAATGTTCCTGCAACAGATTTAAGCAATCTTCCCACGCGTTCTCGCTGTCCTGCGATGGCCGGCAATGAATCACAATCGGCAGCTTGGCCGCCTTGGCGAGATCGAGCTGCTTAAGAAAAACTCGCTGCTGCACATCGCGCGGCGAGTGATCGTAGAAATAATCCAGCCCAATTTCGCCCCACGCGATTACCTTCGGCCGCTTGGCAAGCTGAGTCGAGCTCCTGAAAGTCGGAGTCAGCGGCCAGCTTTGCTTCATGCGGATGAATTCCGATGGTCGCGTAGATGAACTCGTATTTCTCGGCGAGTTTGATTGCACAGTCGAGCGACCCTGGCCCGGTCCCGCTGCCGATCGCGACGATCCTTTCAATGCCGGTCTCCCGCGCCCGCGCAATCATCGCCTCGCGGTCGGTACCGAATTGCTCCCCTTCGAGATGGGCGTGGGAATCTACGAACACGGTAGTCGGTCCTCTATCTTCACCTGCGAATCGTTCCCCAAGTCGGCTGCGCGGAACTTGTCAAGTCCAATTTGCTTTGTAAAATCAATAACCTACGTTCTAACCATTGGCAACTTGGGTGTAATGTCGAAACTATGATTATGAAAATCAACCACAGGGACATCGACGCATGTGATCTAGTTCTTCGCACTGCCACTACCAAGAATCACGAAGACTTCCGGAACGTTCCAGTTCCGATTTCCCAACTACAGACGCGTCTCTCGTCGGAACTCCAACGTCCCATTTCAAAGCAGTACGCGACGAGGTTGGTTAGCCACCTTGTTGAACGCGGCTGGGCAGCGAAACTGCCTGGAGACTCCGAGGAGTGGGTTTGGATCGGGCGGTCATTAGCGGCCTAAACGTGGTCTGCGGTTATAATTACTTCAGCCGCGTTCCCACCGGCACATCCTCCAGAAAGCTGCACAGCACCGGCTTTCCACCTTCCGCGGTCGCGGCGACGATCATCCCATTCGACTCCAACCCGCGCAGCTTCCTCGGCGCGAGATTCGCCACAATCACGACCTTCCGCCCGATCAAGGCCTCCGGCGCATAGGCTTCTGCGATCCCGGCCACCACCTGCCGGACTTCTGTCCCGAGATCGACTTCCAGCCGCAGCAGTTTGTCCGCGCCTTTCACTTTCTCCGCGACCTTCACTTGCCCGACGCGCAGATCTACCTTGACGAAATCGTCGATACTGATCGTCGCACTCGCTGGGGCCGCAGCCGGCTTAGGCGCAGTCGACACGGTTGCCGCCTCCGGCGCGACAACGGCGGCGCTGGGTTCGGGCACTGGCGGCGTGCTGCGTTGCTGTTCTTCCATGGCCTGCATCCTCTCGATCGCCGATTTGTCGGCGCGTGGAAATACGGGCTCAACATTTCCCAGTTTCGTTCCCAACTGAATCTGTCCCCACTTCAATTCCGGCAGCGCAAATTTCTTGATGTCGCCCAGCCCCAACTGCGTCCAAATTTTGGCCGTCGCCTCGGGAATCACCGGATGCGCCAGCGCCGTCACAATGCGCAACGCCTCCGCCGAGGTGTAGAGCACGGTCGCCAGCCGCGCCCGGCTGCCTTCGTCTTCTTTTTCGCCCAGCGCCCAGGGTTCGTTTTCCACGATGTACTTATCCACCGCCGCGACCAATCCCCACGCCGATTCGAGCGCGCGCGAGAACTGATACTGCTCGAACTGCGCATTGAAGTCCGCGATCGCCGAGCGTGCCGTTTCGACAATGGCATCGTCTCCCGCGGTGCGCGCCGCCGCCGAGGGGTACGGCACTTCGCCCTTGAAGTACCGACGAATCATGGTCAGCGTGCGGCTGGCCAGATTGCCCAGGCCGTTCGCCAGATCGGAGTTGTAGCGCTGCACCAGCGCGTCGAAGGAGAACGACCCGTCCTGCCCAAACACAACCTCGCGCAGTAGGAAATAGCGCAGCGCATCCGCGCCGAGCACGTCGAGAATTGTCTCCGTCCGCACAATGTTGCCGCGCGACTTCGACATCTTGCTCTCTTCAAACAGCAGCCAGCCATGCGCCACAATCCCCTGAGGCAAAGGCAGCCCCGCGGCCATCAGGACCGCGGGCCAGTATACGCAGTGGAAGCGCACGATCTCTTTGCCGACCATCTGCACGTCGGCGGGCCAGTACTTCTCGTATTTGGCGGGATCGTCCTGCCCGTAGCCCAACGCGGTGATGTAGTTGGCCAAGGCCTCCAGCCAAACGTAGATCACATGCTTGGGGTCGCCCGGCACTGGAATGCCCCAGGAAAATGTCGAGCGGCTGATGGAAAGATCGCGCAGCCCGGAGCGCACGAAAGAAATCACTTCATTTCGCCGCACCTCTGGACGAATGAAGTCGGGCTGCTCGTTATAGAGCCGCAGCAGTTTGTCCTCGAATGCCGAAAGCTTGAAGAAGTAATTTTCTTCTTTGACCGTCTCGGTCGTCCGCCCGCACTCCGGGCAGGGCTGCCCCGGCCCGACGTCGACATATGCTTCATCCCACACGCAATACTGGCCGGTGTAGCTACCCTTGTAGATGTAACCCTTCTGCTCGAGCCGCCGCCACAGCGCCTGCACGCCTTGCTTATGGCGAGCCGAGGTGGTGCGGATGTAATCGTCGTAGGTTAGCCCCATCCGATCCCACAAAGCGCGGAACTCGGCGGAGACTTCGTCCGTCAGTTGCTGCGGCGTCTTTCCCGCAGCCTGCGCCGCCCGCTCGATCTTCTGTCCGTGCTCGTCGGTGCCGGTGAGGAAGTAGGTGTCGTAGCCCATCATGCGCTGCCGGCGTGCAATGGCGTCGCAGGTGAGAGTGGTGTATGCATGCCCGATATGCGGCCGCGCGTTAACGTAGTAGATCGGTGTCGTGATGTAGAACTTCTTGGTCATTTGATTCAGCCCTGCAACCACAAAGGACACAAAGGTACACGAAGTAAACCGCTCGGCGAATTTCCTTCGTGTACCTTTGTGCCCTTGGTGGTTAGTCCTTCTCCCTCGCGCTCAGATACTGCCGCACTGCCTCCTGCATCACGCTCTTCAGCGGCACATGCTTCTCGGCTGCAATCCGACGGCAGTCTTCGTATTCCGGCGCGTAGTTGGTCACCGTGCCATTCATGCCTGCCACTTTCATTCGTACGTTGCCCCACTGCGTCGGCACCGTCACAAATTTGCGCCCTAGTATTTGCCGCTTCTCTTCGCGGCGGCGCACACCGAGCGTTGTAGTCTCAGAAAAAATAATCTGCGTCAGCGCGGCGGCATCCTCCGGCTTGCAGAGCACGCTCAACAGGGTTCCCGGCCGGTTTTTCTTCATCTGTACCGGCATGCCGAAAACGTCCAGCGCGCCCGACTCCAGTAGGCGATCCATCACATATCCGAAGACCTGGGGATTCAGATCGTCGAGATTCGCTTCCAGCACGGAGACGGTTTCCTGCGAAGTCTTGGCCGCAAGTTCCGGCAGCGCATCGCCAATCGTCAGGCGCATGACGTTCGCATGTCCAGGGAAATCCCGGGTGCCCGCGCCATATCCTGCCTTCTCGATCTTCATCTCCGGAAACGCCGAAAACCGCGCTGCCAGGGTCTTCACAATCGCAGCCCCGGTTGGCGTAACCAGTTCTGCCTGAATCCCCGACGAATAAACCGGCGCACCTTGCAACAACTCAACCGTAGCCGGCGCCGGAACCGGAAACGTCCCATGCGCGCACTTCACCGTCCCCGCGCCCACATTCAAAGGCGAGCAGATAATTTCATCCACACCCAATGCCTCAGCCCCAACCGCCGCGCAGACGATATCCACCATCGCATCCACCGCGCCGACTTCATGAAAGTGAATGCCCTCGATATCCACGCCATGAATCTTCGCCTCAGCCGCGCCCAAAGCCTCAAAGATGGCGATCGCCGTCTTCCGAGCACTCTCCGCGATCGCAGCCCGCCCAATAATCCCCCGAATCTCCGTCAGCCCTCGTCCATGCTCATGCGTATGTGGCGCGGGCGCCCCCGCCCGTGCAGCGGTCTGATCAGAAGTTTCGTGATGATGATGGCCATGCCCACGATCATGATCAGCCAGTTCCCGAGGCCGGTCTTTCTCCCCCTCAACCAAAACATCGACCTTAGTAGCCGTAATCCCACTCCGATTCACCCGCGAAACCTCAATCCGCGCTCCGAGCCCCAGCGAAGACACAGTCTCCTCCAGCACCCGCAGCGGAACTCCGGCATCCACCAGCGCGCCCAGAAACATATCGCCGCTGATCCCGGAACAACAATCGAGGTAGGCAATGCGCATGGGGAACCGTCGTTGGTCGTGCGTCGTTGGCCGTTGGCTCTTGGCCACTTGCGAAAGCTATTTGTGATGTCGGAAAAGTTTCAGGGTCAACGGCTAAAGGCTAACGGCTAAAGACCAGTTTTCATCATAGGGAACCCCGCCGCTTAGGTCAAACCCGGCAATTTGCTACAATCACTAATCTCTTCAATCACTTAGGGGAACTCTTGTATCGCCATCTGGAACGCCGTCTCGCCCAGCACGTGCGCGACTTCCTGCTTCGCACTTATGGCCTCAATCTGCCCAGAATCGCCATCGAGCAGCCGCCCAAGGTCGAGTTTGGCGAATATGCTCTTCCGCTGGCCTTCGAGCTGGCGAAGAAACTGCGCAAGGCTCCGCGCAAGATCGCGGAAGAGATTGTGGGCAGCATCGGTCCGATTGAGGGCTTCGAAAAGCTGGAACTCGCTGGAGCCGGTTACATCAATGCGCGGGTAAACCGCTCCGCCCTAGCCGCGGCCGTCGCCCAGGATCAAACCCCGCCGGTCGAAGTCCTCGCCGGCAAGATTCTAGTCGAGCACTCCAGCATCAATCCCAACAAGGCCGCGCACATCGGACACCTGCGCAACGCCATCCTGGGAGACACTTTCGTCCGCCTGCTGCGTGCGGCGCAGCGAGCGGTCGATGTGCAGAACTACATCGACAACACCGGCGCGCAGGTTGCCGACGTGGTCGTCGGTTTCCTTCATCTGGAGAAGAAATCGCGCGGCGAGATCGAGCAACTCGCCAGCCAGCCTCGCTTCGATTACTACTGTTGGGATCTCTACGCTCGCGTCTCGCAGTGGTATGCGAAAGATAAGCAGAACCTGCAAGCCCGCCTGGAGACGCTCCGCGCCATCGAAGCCGGAGGCAATGAAACCGCCGCCCTCGCCGAATTAATTTCGGTCGCCGTGCTGCGCCGCCATCTCGAGACCATGGACCGGCTCGACATCGAATATGACTTCCTTCCGCGGGAAAGCGAAATCCTGCACCTGCATTTCTGGGATGCGGCCTTCACCAAGCTGAAAGAAGCCGGCGTGCTGACCTTCGAGGCCGAAGGCAAGAACAAAGGCTGCTGGGTAATGCAAAGAGCAAGTGTGGCGCGGGCGCCCTCGCCCGCGACTGCGTCCACTGACACGGACGCCGCCGACGAAATCCAGCCCTCCGAAGAAAATCAAAAAGTCATCGTCCGCTCCAACGGCACCGTAGGCTACGTCGGCAAAGACATCGCCTACCACATGTGGAAGTTCGGCCTGCTGGGCCGCGATTTCGGCTATCGCAAGTTCTATCTCTACCCCAACGGCCACGACTGCTGGATCTCAACCAGCGATGGCGAGAAAGATCATCCCCACTTCGGCGACGTAGCCGAAATCTACAACGTGATCGACGCGCGCCAGGCGGAGGCGCAGAATGCCGTGATCGAAGCGCTGCGCGCTCTCGGCCACAGCGAGGCTGCCGATCACTACACGCACTTTTCCTACGAAATGGTCGCGCTCACGCCACGTTGCGCCGCTGAGCTGGGTTACACGTTGTCGGAGGAGGACAAAGTCCGTTCGTATATCGAGGTCTCCGGCCGAAAAGGTTTTGGCGTGAAGGCCGATGACCTGATCGACACTTTGATCGCCTCCGCCAAGAAAGAAGTCGACCCGCGTCATCCGCAACTGAGCGATACCGAACGCCTCTCCATCGCGACTCAGATCGCCATCGGCGCCCTGCGCTACTTCATGCTCAAGTTCACTAAGAATTCCGTGATTGCATTTGATTTCAAGGAAGCGCTCAGCTTCGAAGGCGAGACCGGGCCGTATGCGCAGTACGCAGTGGTGCGCGCGAGCAACATTTTCCGCAAGGGCGGATTAGATCCCGACGCGTACGGGAAAGACGTCGCCAGCTCCGTCTCGACGGGCGAGTTTCTGTCCGGCGAAGGGGCGGACGATCTCTGGGAACTCTGGCTGGCGGCGTCCAAAACGTCCTATGTCATCGACCAATGCATATCGACCACTGAGCCAGCCTATCTGGCCAAGCACGCTTTTCAACTGGCGCAGCTTTTTAACACCTTCTACCATCGCTATCCGATCCTCACCGAGAGCGATGAGAGCCGGAGAACTTTTCTGTTGGCGACTGCAGCCGTCGTCCGACGCGAACTGATCCGTGTGCTCGCCGTCATGGGCATCACCGCGCCTCCCGTGATGTAGCGCGGCTCATGGTCTAGCGAACTCCTGATTTCTGCATTCCGCAGTGTTCCTGCACGCATCTAATAGGGTAGAGGGCATTTATGAAAACGGTTGTGCGCGTGTTCCTGGCTGCGGTTTGTCTGATTGGCTTGGCGTGGGCTGCTCCCGCTCCACGAAAGAAGGTGCCCGCCTTTCCGGGGACGCTCGTTAACGCAAGATACGTTTATGTGGCCAGCTACGACGGCGACCAGTTCAACCCCAACCTTCTGCCCGAAGACCGGCAGGCCATCGCCTCCGTTCAGAATGCGGTGGAGAAGTGGGGAAAGTGGGTTATCGTCTACAGTCCTCGCGAAGCCGATATTGTGCTGCTGGTCGAGAGCCGCCCCTCCGAGGATGTGCTGGCGGTCTACGACGCCCACGGCTTCCCGGGCACCGAATATCTCTGGCGGGTGATGGGGCGAGGGGGGTTGCAGAAAAACGAAACGCCGCTGGTGACTGAACTCCAGCAGGCGTTCGACAAAGTTGCCAAGTGATCGGAACTAGCTCCGCCCCTTGCCTCCAATCATCATTCCAGCCCCGGCCACCACCAGCACAACGCTGACGATCGGAGCGACGCGCTGGCTGTGCTCGGTCTGCACACCGATGCTCGAGTCGCCAATTTTTATTCCGTGATTCTCGTGATGAGGGAATGCCACGAAAAACGAAACGATACCCAGAATCAAAACCGCCAGCCCTACCCCAAATAGAACCTTCATGAGAAAGTCCCCCGATCAGATTGAGAAACACTGACGGCAGCCATTGATTTGTCAGCCACCTTGAGATGCCGATCGGACGGGTGGGGATGTCTCGGGGAAAAGCCTATCCCGCGAAGTCTTTGGCGAATTCCACCAGAGAACGGACGGCAATTCCCGAAGGGCCTTTCGCGATCCACGGCTTCTGATCTTCCATCCACGCCGTGCCCGCGATATCAAGGTGAAGCCAGGGCGTGTCCTCGGCAAACTCCTTCAGGAACATCGCCGCATTGATGGCGCCGCCCCAGCGTCCACCGGAGTTCACTATATCGGCGATGCCGGAGCGGATGTTCTCCTTGTACTCGTCGTCGAGCGGCAAGCGCCAGAATTTTTCGCCGGCTTTATCGACGGCGCGGCTGAAGCGCTCATACAGCGGATTGTCATTGGCAAACACTCCGGCGTTGGCATAGCCCAGCGCGACTACCACCGCGCCCGTCAAAGTGGCCGCATCGACCAGATGAGTGCAGCCCAGTTGCCGCGCGTAGCACAAGCCGTCGGCCAGCACCAGGCGGCCTTCCGCGTCAGTGTTGATGATCTCAATCGACTTACCCGACATAGCAATCTGCACGTCGCCCGGCTTCTGTGCCTTTCCGGAAGGCATGTTCTCGCTTGCGCACACGATGCAGGTTACTTTCACCTTCGGCTTGAGCAGCGCGATGGCGCGCATCGCGCCCAGCATCGCCGCGCCGCCGGCCATGTCATATTTCATCTTCTCCATGCCATCGGCCGGTTTGATGGAAATACCGCCGGTGTCGAACGTGATCCCTTTGCCCACCAGGCCGAGCACCGGCTTCTCGGGCGCGCCAGCGGGCTCGTAGCGCAGCAGGATCAGCGCTGGAGGCTCATCTGAGCCCTGCGCCACTCCCCAAAATGCGCCCATCTTCAATTCCTTGATTTTGTCCGCGCCGAAGACTTCGCACTTCAGCCCAACTTCCTGCGCCATCTTCTTGGCTTGTTCGGCCAGAATGTTGGGCGTCATGCGGTTGGAGGGCTCGTTCACCAAATCGCGGGTGAAGTTCTGCGACTCGCCGATAATCTGTCCTTCATCGATTGCTTGCTGCAGCTTGGGCTTGTCGCCGCTGGCTACAACCGTCAGCGCATCGATCTTCTGATCCTTGCGATCGCTCTTGTAAGTGTCGGAGTCGAAGTTGCCGACAAATGCGCCTTCCACGATCGACTTCACCGCGTCGTCCGCCGCCAGCCCCGCCTCGGGCATGACGAAGGCGAAACTGCGCAGCCCGCGCGACTTCAGCGTGCGTACGGCCGCGCCCGCCAGACGCCGCAGATCAAACGCAGAAAAGGTCTTGGCTTTGCCTCCGCCCAACAGCAGCAAGCGCTTGGCCTTCATCTTCGCGGGATGATGTAGCAGCGCGGTCTCAAAAGCTTTGCCCGTGATTTCGCCGCTGGCGATCACCTCCGCCGCAGCTTCTCGGACGATGGCGTCGCTGGTTTCCAGGGCGGCTTGAGGTTTGTCTTTATCCCCGCGGTCTAGAACGGTTACAACCAGGCAGTCGGTTTCAACTTCGGCAGGAGTGGCGAAAGAAAGATTTGTTTTCATGATTCATTCCAGTATATGTCGCTGGGCGAGGATTTAGGCAAGGGTGGATGTTCGGAATAGGGTTCCTCTGCCGCGAAGGTCGCGGAGGTAGGGCAGTTTGCGATGACAACGCTCAAAGCATCACGATCGTAATTCCACGGTTTCGTCTGCCCAGATCGGGCTCTTGCTTCAGCTCCGGACGATTATTGACCAGGGCCCACGCGCGCTCATCGGACTTCGCCCAGTCCTCGCCGAAGATGCATCCACGTATCTCGCCCTGGCCGGCCATCTCGACTAAGCGCTTCTGCACCGCAACCCGAATATCGCCGCCGGCCCCGCTCGACCCATGGCCGTGGATCAACTTAAGCAGTGGGATGTTCTCCCGGCGGGCGAGTGCCAGTTCGTGCTCCAGTCGCTGCAAAGCTTGGTGGACGAGCGGCATGTCGGCTTTAAGGTTTACGGTTTTGATGGCTGCCTCCGCAGTCTTATCGAGATTCTCTGCGAGGAAGAATGCTGAACTTCTTGCGCCCGCCGATGCGGTAGGTCTCAAAATCGTCGTGATCGATGGTCAGGATTAAACTCAGCGATTCACGAGCGGCGAGATGAACCAGCGTGGCGTCGGCAAAATCCATGGGGTGGTCGGCATAGTCGAGCATCAGGCGATGCAGTTCGGGAAGATCGCCGTCGTCGATGGCCCGAAGCGTGAGCACGCCCGACCGGACAAACTCCCAGGCCCGCTCCGTGCCACGGGGAGTCCGCGCGGACAGATGCAGAAACTCGGTCAGTACCGCCTCGGTGGTCAACAGGGGCAGCGCCACCGAGCGCAGGGCATCGAGGCAGCGAAGATGCATGCGGTCATCTGCTTCAATGGCTGAGAGCATCACGCCGGTGTCAATTAGACCGGCGGCGGGCATTGCGTTCCCTTTCCTTCAGGTGTTTTTTCCAAATGACTTCCCGCACCAGTTCGCTGGTCCGCGAGGAACGCGTCGGGTCGCCGCCCCGCAGGGTTCCAACCGTCGCCATCACCCGCCGCCGGATCGCCGCCTGTTCGGCCTCATCGCCATTGTTCGCAGCGCGGCGCTGCTGCAGCCAATCCGTCGTTATCTGCTCCAGGACGGCAGCCAGCGACCGCCCTTGGCGCCGGGCTTCGCTCTCCAACTCCATTTTTTTCTCAGCGGAAACCCGCCAACTGTATACCGCCGTTTTCATGCACTACATTGTAGTGCATTCTGCTGCCAGGGCGCAATATCTGTGGGGCACTGGAGAGAAACAGAATCATGCCGCGCTGCCGGCGGGACGCCGGCGCTACGGTTCGGCGCTTCGATCCGGAGGAATCCACTCCCGGCGGGCGCGGCGGTCCTTCAAAACATCAAAGTTGTAATACCTGCGGTAGCAGGCCGCTGTCCTCGCCGAATTCCGCGACCGCACCCCGCACGGCATCGAAGCGTGAGGTAAATTCAGGCCGCCGCACGAATTCGCTTACCAGCCCTGCCCAGAAGCGGGTGAGCGTTTCGTGATAGCCGCTGTCTTCCGTGTTTGGCGTCCCGACAGCGGTATTAAAGCTCAGCAGTCCGGCCTTCATCTTGTCGAATGTGGTTTCCGCGGAATGATCAAAAGCATAGAAGGCGGCCACCGCGACGTGGGCGGCGTGGGTCCATGCAGCTTTAGGCAGGGTTCCCGTTTCCCAGGCCCGGACGAATTCGCGCAGCGCTTCTTCGCTGGCTAGAAAGGGCGGTAGCGTTTTGTCAGTGGTTTCGAAGGTGTAAGCCATATGTGTCATACGAATCGATAATATAACTAGTATATATAGAAGTATACAGAGGTAATTATGGAATAGTACAATGATAACGAATGACTACCGTCATGGATTCCTTGGATAAGAAGGCGCTGTCCCTGCTGATGCGCCGGGGCCGGGCTACCTGGGCGGAATTGGGCCAGCACTTGGGTCTTTCCGCTCCCGCCGCCGCCGAACGCGTGCACAGGCTGGAAGAAAAGGGTGCCATTCGCGGCTATGCGGCGCTGGCTGATCCTGAAACACTCGGTTATCCGCTCGTGGCGTTCGTCGCCGTGACCTTGCGCGACATTCGCAAGCGTTCCGCGTTCCTGAAGGCAATTCAAAAGTTGGAGCAAGTCGTGGAGTGCCACCACATTGCCGGAGAGGACGACTATCTATTGAAGGTTCGCTGCCAGGGAACGCGTGATCTCGACCGCCTGCTCAGCCACGACTTGAAAGATAAACTGGGAGTAGCGCGCTCGCGAACGACCATCGTTCTGGCTACCGCCAAAGAGACGGTCTGTGTTCCGCTGCTTGAAGATGATGAGGATCCGGAATAGCGAGCGTGGCTTTCGCAGACTGCCGGCCAATGACATTTCGAGCGGAGCGAGAAATCTGTTTTCTCGTCGCTCCTCTCGCCGGAATGACAAATTGCATGGCGAACGGTGTTTCCGCTTATCTACCGTTACCTGCGCCCTCTGGCCACGGCCTCCCGAGCTTCTTTATCCGCGGTCCTGCGCCGCTCCGTCTCCCGCTTGTCCCAAAGCTGCTTGCCCTTGGCCAGCGCCAACTCCACTTTCACCCGCCCATTCTTGAAATACATGCGAGTTGGTATCAGCGTCAGGCCCTTCTGCTGGGTCTTGCCGATCAGCTTGCGGATTTCTTCCTTATGTACCAGCAACTTGCGGGTGCGCAACGGGGCGTGGTTGAAGATGTTGCCGTGCTCATAAGGGCCGATATGGCAGTTCAGAAGCCAGAGTTCGCCGTCTTTGATCAGACCGTAAGCATCCTTCAGGTTGGTAAGCCCGCTGCGGACCGATTTGACCTCGGTTCCCGTTAAAGCCACTCCGGTCTCAAATTTTTCCAGCAAGAAGTAGTTATGTGAAGCGATCCTATTGACAGCGGCATCCCGCTGACCGGCCGCGGTGGGGTCGCGCCGGGGATTCTTCTCCGGGTTCGCTTTGGTTGGATGCGCGGTTTGGCGGGCCATGGTACGTAATAGGTTACCTCATAGGTAGGTCGGTTGGGAGGCAGGAGGGCGTCAGAAGCGTGATCGCACCAAGCGAGTTCGAGTTGTGGAAGCGGCAGATCCAGCCGACTGGACGGCAAAAGCATTACCACGAAGGACACGAAGTCTCACGAAGGCCTGAATGGCAAGGTTTCCTTTGCCTTCGTGTCCTTCGTGGTTGAGACTCAGTTCGCCGCCAAATCGGACCAGCCCATCTGGAGGATTAAAAGGAGTTTAGTACGCATGCCAAGATGGTCCATCTGGACTAAGACCTACGACTATAAATGCCGTCCTACGGCGCACTTGCCGTCGTCCGGCGATGCTATAATCAGCCCCTTAACGTACTCTTTCGGCACGTCTGTACACCCTAGCTTAGGAGCAGTGCCTCGGTTCCGCTAGAAGACTGCCTGCGAGGACCCAGTAATGACGCGACTGATGCGCCCGGCGGCTTGCGGTCTGCTTCTCGTAGCGATAGCCCTGCCCCTGGCCGCCGACCACGCCAAGTCCATGTTCCGCAAGGGCGAGGACGCGGAAGCCCGCCAGAACTACGAGGCCGCCTACGACGACTACCGGGAGGCCTACGAATCGAAGCCCAAAGATGCGCGCTACCGCGCCGCCTATGAGCGCATGCGCTTCCTGGCCGGCGCCTCGCACGTGCATCGCGGGCAACTGCTGCGCGAGGCAGGCAAGCTGGAAGAGGCGATGGCTGAGTTCCAGAAGGCGGCGCAGATCGACCCTTCCAGTTTCATCGCCCAGCAGGAAATCAAGCAGACGCAGCGCCTGATCGACCAGGCCAAATCGCCGGTGCCGCGGGCATCCAAGCGCCCGCCTAGTTCGTTGGCCAGGCGTATTGAGGAAGCCCAGGGCCCGGTCGAACTCGCCCCCATCGCAAATTCCCCGATCACTCTGAAAATCAGCAGCGAAGATACCAAAGTTATTTATGAGACCGTTGGCAAGCTGGCCGGAATCAACGTCCTTTTTGACCCCGACTACACCTCGCGCCGCATCAAAGTCGAGTTGAACAACGTAACCCTTGAAGATGCGCTGGCCATCATCGAGATGGAGTCGAAGACCTTCTATCGTGCGGTCACTCCTAATACGATTTTCGTAGCCCAGGATAGTCCGGGGAAGCGCAAAGAAATTGAGCAGAGCGTCATCAAGACTTTCTATCTGCAGAACCTTTCCCAACCCACCGAACTGCAGGACATTTCCAACACTCTGCGTCAAATCGTGGAAATGCAGCGGGTGCAAGTGTTGACGTCGGAAGGGGCCATCGTAGCGCGAGGCACGCCCGACCAGATCGCGCTGGCGGAAAAGCTGGTCGACGACCTGGACAAAGCCAGGCCGGAAGTAATCGTCGATGTGGCCATTCTGCAGGTTAGCCGCGACAAAATGCACAACCTGGGCATAAGCCCGCCCACTACCGCCTCGGTGACCCTGCAGAACAACATCAATACCACGACCACCACGACCACAGGCACAACTACACCCGGGGCGACGAACAGTACTTCGGGCACGCCGAACACAATCAACTTCAACCGGCTGGGGAACCTGAATGCCACCGATTTCACGGTTACGATTCCCTCCGCCACAGCGACCGCGCTGTTCAGCGACAGCGATACCAAGCTAGTTCAGCAGCCACAAATCCGCGCACTGGACGGGCAGAAGGCCTCGCTCAAGATCGGCAACCGCGTGCCGGTGGCGACAGGGTCGTTCCAGCCCGGCATCGGCGGTGTGGGCATCAACCCGCTGGTGAACACTCAGTTTCAATATCTTGATGTGGGCGTAAATATTGATATCACCCCCAGGGTGCATGCTGGCCGCGAAGTCAGCCTGAAGATCTCTATGGATATTTCCTCGGTGACCGGCACTTCGAACATCGGAGGCATCAGCCAGCCGATCATCGGGCAGAGGAAGATCGAGCAGGATATCCGTCTGAAGGACGGGGAAGTGAACCTGCTGGGCGGCATGATGGAAGACCAAACCACCAAAGCCCTGACTGGAATTCCGGGACTTTCGCAGATCCCGATTTTGAAATATCTATTTTCCCAGACCAACACTGATCACGCGACCACCGAAACCGTTTTCGTCATTATTCCGCACATTGTGCGCGCTCCGGACTTCAACGATCTGAACGAAAGAGAACTGTCGGTGGGCACGGCCAACGCCATCGAGTTGCGGCGCCGGCCGACGCCACCTCCGGTGGCGCCGGTTCCGACGTCGCAGCCCGCCTCCACCGCCATGACCACACCGGCGGAACCCGCAGCGAGTCCAGTGGCACCGCCTCCTGCGCAGACGCTTCCCCAGCCGCCCGCGGGAGCAAGTTTTGGTTTCGACCCCGCCACTGTGACCCAGAAGGCGGGAGCGACTTTTGCGGTCAATGTCTCGCTTAGCGGGGCACAAAATGTTTATTCGGTCCCGATGCAGATCACTTACGATCCGAAGACTCTGCAAGTGGTGAACGTTTCCAATGGGGCTTTCCTGTCGCAGGATGGCCAACCGGTGGCCCTGGTGCAGCCGCGAAAGGATGACAACAGCGGAGTGCTGCAGATCAGCGCCACGCGGCCTCCGGGCGCGAGCGGGGTCAGCGGCCAGGGCTCCGTCGTGACTCTAACGTTCCTGGCGAAAGCCGCCGGACAGTCGATGCTGACCATCGCGAAAGGCAGCGTTCAGGATCCCGGCATGCAATCGATGCCGGTCACCGGTGCGGTGGCGACTGTCACGGTTCAGTAATGCGGAGATTCGCCATTTGGGTCCTCAAGAACAACTCGGCTGTGACGATATACCCATGAAGTACGCTGTCTCCAATCGCAAGGCCGCGCGCGGCTTCACACTCATCGAGTTGGTGGTCGCGACCGCTATTCTCGTGATCCTCACCAGCCTCGCCATTCCCATGGCGCGGGTGACGATCAAAAGAGAAAGGGAACGCGAGTTGCGGAATGACCTGTGGGAGATGCGCGATGCCATCGACCGCTATAAGGACGCCGCCGACCGCGGAGCCTTCCAGATCAAGGTCGGCTCGGAAGGTTATCCCCCTGACCTGGATACTCTGGTTAAAGGCGTGGACGTGGGAGGGAAGAAAGTGCGTTTCCTGCGCCGCATCCCGGTGGACCCCATGACCGGCGATACCGAATGGGGAGTGCGGTCGATGCAGGACGATCCTGATTCCGATTCCACCAGCGGAGACAACGTCTTCGACGTGTTCACCAAGTCGCAGGGCACCGGTCTGGATGGAACGAAATACAGGGACTGGTAATGGCAAGATTTCGTGGCGGGCAGTATCGTGGGTTCACTCTCATCGAGCTGATGATCGTAATCAGCATGATGCTGATCCTGATCGCCATCGCGGTTCCTTCCTATACCCGCTCCATCGTTCGCGCCCGCGAGTCAGTGCTGCGGCAGAACTTGTTCACGCTGCGTTCCCTCATCTCGCAGTACACCCTCGACAAGCAAAAAGCCCCGCAGTCGCTCGACGACCTGGTCTCCGCCGGCTACATCAAACAAATCCCCGTCGACCCCATGACCACCCATGCCGACTGGGCGGTAGAGCAGGAAGAAGACACCACCATGTCGGTCGATCAGCAAGAGGGCGGGATCGACGATGTCCACAGCTCATCGAGCGGGACCGGGACCGACGGCACGGCCTACAATACCTGGTGAGTTTGGTTCTTAACTCCCCCTAGCAACCTGCCATCCTGAGCGAAGTTTTTCCTGCGCGAATGCGCAGGAAAAACGCAGTCGAAGGATCCCTACTATCTGCACTACTGCGGGTAGGGATGCTTCGACGGCGCCGGGGCTGCGCTACGCTTGCTCCGGCTGGCTCAGCATGACAGAGAAACGGAATCACAAACGCCGATCCATGAGCGCAGTGGCTTCTCTATGCCGCAATGTTTGAACGATCTCCCCCAAAGCACTACCATCCTATTTATGCCCGTCGAAACCGAAATCACTCCCTCCACCTACACCCCCATCCGCGCCCCGCGCGGCTCCGCCATCACCTGCAAAGGCTGGCAGCAGGAAGCCGCCATGCGCATGCTGATGAACAACCTCGACGAAGAAGTCGGGGAGCGCCCTCGCGACCTGGTGGTCTACGGCGGCACCGGACGGGCCGCGCGAAGCTGGGAGGCATATCACGCTATCGTCGCTTCATTGAAGAATCTCGAAAATGACGAAACTCTGCTGGTGCAATCCGGCAAGCCGGTGGGCGTCTTCAAGACTCACGACTACGCCCCGCGCGTGCTGATTGCGAACTCTAACCTTGTCGGACATTGGTCCAACTGGGAAAAATTCAATGAACTGGAGCGCGCCGGCCTGATGATGTACGGCCAGATGACGGCGGGCTCGTGGATCTACATCGGCTCGCAAGGCATCGTACAGGGAACATTCGAGACGTTCGCTGCGGCGGGGGAAAAACATTTCGCCGGCGACCTGGCGGGAAAGCTCATCGTCAGCGGCGGCATGGGCGGCATGGGAGGCGCGCAACCGCTGGCGGCCACCATGAACGGCGCGGCTTTCCTCGGCATCGACGTCGATCCCGAGCGCATCAAGAAGCGCCTGAAGACCGGCTATTGCGACTTCATGGTCACTACACTCGATGAAGCGCTCCGCATTCTGAAGAACGCGGTCAGAAAAAAAGAGAATGTGTCTGTCGGCCTTGTAGGGAACTGCGCTGACATCATCCCCGAACTGGCCGAGCGTGGCGTTGTGCCTGACATTCTCACCGACCAAACCTCCGCCCACGATCCGCTGAATGGCTACGTCCCCAACGGCATGGCGCTGGAAGCCGCGTTGGAGCTGCGCCAGCGTGATCCCAAAGCCTACGAAGACAAATCGCTCGATGCCATCGCCCGCCACGTCGAAGGCATGTTGCGCCTGCAGAAAATGGGCTCCGTCACATTCGACTACGGCAACAACATCCGCACTTTCGCTTTTCAGCGCGGAGTGAAGAACGCCTACGACTTTCCCCGGATTCGTGCCGGCCTTCATCCGTCCGCTTTTCTGCGAAGGCCGCGGCCCGTTCCGCTGGGTGGCGCTGTCAGGCGAGCCCTCCGACATCGCCGTCACCGACGATCTGGTCCTCGAACTGTTTCCCGACAACCGCAGCCTGCGCCGCTGGATCGACCTGGCCCGCAAGCGCATCAAGTTTCAAGGACTCCCGGCGCGCATCTGCTGGCTGGGCTACGGCGAGCGCGCGCAGTTTGGCCTGGCAATGAACGAATTAGTGAAGAAAGGCAAACTGAAGAGCTCCCGATCGTGATCGGCCGCGACCATCTCGACTGCGGCTCGGTAGCATCGCCCTTCCGCGAAACCGAAGCGATGAAAGATGGCAGCGACGCGGTTGCAGACTGGCCGCTGTTGAATGCTTTATTGAACACCGCCGCCGGCGCTTCCTGGGTTTCCATTCACAACGGCGGCGGCGTAGGCATCGGCTACTCGCTACACGCGGGACAGGTCACGGTTGCCGACGGCACGGACGCGATGGCCAAACGCATCGAGCGCGTGCTGACAACGGACCCGGGGATGGGAATCATCCGGCATGTGGATGCGGGATATGAGGAGGCGAAGGAATTTGCTGGGAAGGCAGGAGTTCAAGTTCCGATGAAGGCTCGATAGGGTGCCCCGTCCAAGCTCGGCTTGGGCGGGGTTTTTGATGTTCACTCGTCAGAGACGTTATCCCAGTTGCGGAAATACGCTAACGTGCGTCCTGGGGACTAAAACGCTTCCACAAAACCCGCCAACTCCACTTCCTACACCTTCAAGATGTTACAACCGCCGACCAAATTTCCGAACCATCGAACCGTGAAGCACCATTCCGATGTTGCAGTAGAACGAGCGAATGAACCAAGTTCGACATAACGCTGGTGATTGTCGGCATGTGAAAATACAGTGGTGAGTACAGTGAGCAGACTACTCTTTTGGACGGGGTTGTCGGTTCTAGTTGTTTGGGTGGTGCACAACATTGTAGTTCTCGTGCCTACGGATGGAGTGGCTGGATTTGTCGGAGGCACAGTTGCTGATCTACGTTTGTGGCTGTTGGCAATTCCGCTGTACCTCTTATATCGGCGAATGAACAAGCCAGCAGGCAAGGGCATCGCAGATACCCTCCGGTCTAGAGAAAAAGAAGACTCATCCAAGTAGTAATCCGCAAACATTTAGGAAGCATTTGAGTGCACGCACAAGTGCCGCAAGGATGCAACATGGATATTGTCCCCGCGTGTCGCGAAACTATTTCAGTTTATAGCCGTAGGTCAGAAGCATTACAAGGGCGAGTAAGATCAGGCCCAACGTAACCGTAATGACCTGTATATATAACAAGCACCAAGTAGTTACCCCAACAGTTCGCTGTTCTTCTTGAGAGGGAGCACCGGGGTTCTTCCGGGAACGTTGAGCAGTACCTCTAAAATCAGCCAGTCTGTTAAGAGTGCAGAATACCCCGGAGATGAGTGACAGAGCCAGAGTCATCAACGCAAAAACCATGACGCATCGAGCGGATGTGCCAGGAAGGAAATCTTTATCTTTCAAGAGCGCGAAACAATATCCAAGAGCCGCAATCCCAAACGTCAAGAAGAGGTTAATCGTGTAGCCAAGGTGTTCAATCGTAATTTTCTGCCATCGCTGGAACTTATCACTAGCCCGTTGAGGCTGCGACTCTTCGTTAGACTTGTTCTCGTTAGCAGTCATAGCCGCACGGGTGGTATCACCGATCAGGGGTTTCGATCCGATCTCGGTTCCCACCTGCTAGGAAGTTGCATCAAGAAACAGCCGGTCCATCTACAAAGGTCGCCGGTGGGAAATTGAATCGGGGTCAACCCCGAGCTTGCGGACAGCCTTTCGGGCCTTGCGATAGTCGGCATCATCAACGGCGTTGGCAAGGAGGAATTCGGCTTTGCGTTCCGGGCCGTATCTTTCCACGGGAACCAAAACCGCAGGCCGAATTAGGATGCCGTCCTCCTTCTCCTCAGCCATCACGATGCTGCCTTCTTCGATGCCAAATCGCTTACGCAATCTTGCCGGAACGATAATTGCGCCGCGCTTGCCAACCTTGGCCGATTCCATATGCCTGATCGTACGATTTGCCCGATATTCAGGCAAACAGAAAGACTCATTGCCGCTGGACAAATCCACCGACCGAATCAACGAGAGATCGGCCCTGTCTTTTCGGCGTTTGGTGAGTCCTCCGCTGCCCTCGAACCAAAGCCCATCCGCAAGAATCTCTCCTCCAACGACCGTCTCGACAAGTAAGCGAACAGCACCGCAATGCCGCTCCCCGCAAGCAGTCGCAAGAACATGCCGGCCGTAGGCGAGCCGCTCGAGACCAGTCCGGCGAATGCTCTGGAGAATAGAACGTCGGCCGCGTGGAACGCCAATGCATGCACCAAGTACAAACCGTAGCTGATAAATCCGAAAAACTTGAGCACTGGCACGTCGACGAGAAACCTCCACCGGCTGGTTCCCAGCAGCAACATGCAGGAGAGCAGCCCTATGCATCCGGTATTGCGTGCGGTCATCAAAAAAGCGGCGTCGTACAAAGAACGATTCAGCACCAACGCGTACCCCGCCACACCCGCGGCTAGCAATGGCAACGCGATGCGAGATAGCTGCCGCCGCTGAAACGATGATTGCCGCACCCAGATGGCCAGTAGCGCCCCCAGCGCCAACCCATCCAGGTTGAACCAAGTGTAGAGTGGCGCTGGGTCGGCGAAGTGCCCAGTCATGAAAGCCGCTCCGCGCAACACCGGTGAGACCGCCACCACGAATGCCGCCACCAGAGCCAGGCCGCGCCCGGACAGTCCGCGAACCGCCGAAGGCCAGAGCAGATAAAAATGTTCTTCCACCGCCAGCGACCACAGTGGCCCGTACTGCAAAGGGACTCCAAAGAGCGAGGTCGAGTTGGCAAGAAACAGAAGACTCAAGGTGACAAAGCGCCATGAGATCCAGCCGCCGACCAGCAATACCAGGAGAGTCGCGTAAAAGGCGGGCAGAATGCGCAATGCGCGCCGGATATAGAAACGGCGAAAATAGTCGGAGTTATTTCGTGCGTCGAGAAGAATGCCCGTGATCAGGAAGCCCGACAGTACAAAAAACAAGTTGACGCCGACGCCTCCATGCCGGGAAACGGCGAAGAATAGTTTTCCGGACTTCGAGAGCTGGCCGTGCAGCGGTAGGGCGGTGCCGTGCAGAAGCAAGACCAGCAGGATTGCCAAGCCGCGCACGGAATCCAACTCGGGCATGTAGGGGCGAATGAGCGGAGCCGGGGGGCTAGCTAGCTTCCCATGGTTCAAGAGGCCTTCTCTCTACCAGTGAGACGACGGACGCGGACAGCGCCACAATTGATGCAACATGATGAATGCAAATTGCGTCCGCGGGAGGCGGCCGCCGGTCGCCAGTGCGCCGCCAATTATATGCGGGATGTGTGCGATTGAATCGTTACCGAAGAGCGCAGCGATGGAGCTTGGGGCGATCGCCGGGTGCGGGCGCGAGTCGCATCGTAAGTCGATGCTGATCCGTTGCTCCAGCGCCCTAAGCACCCTGCTAAACTGTTCGTCTTGAGTTGTTCTTCACTTTGACCCAGGCCAAACGGAACAAATCGCGCGAACGTCCGTTGCTGCTGGTAAATATTGGCCAGCTCCTCACTCTACGTTCTTCATCCACCCTACCTGGACCGAGGCGAGGCTCGGAACTCAAGAATCTCGGAATCATCGAGGACGCCGCCGTCCTCTGCATAGGCGGCAAGATAGTTTCCGTTGGCAAAACCAAAGACGCGCTGCGCGATTCCTGGCGGAAGAAAAACCGCAACAAGATCGTCGAGATCGATTGCGCCGGCCAGGTCGTCCTGCCGGGTTTCGTCGATTCACACACTCACCCTGCCTTTGCCAACCCCAGGCTGGTGGATTTTGAGCGTCGGATTGCAGGTGCGTCGTATGAGCAGATAGCCGCAGCAGGTGGTGGAATCCGATCCAGCGTCGAAGCAGTCCGGAAAGCCAGCAAGCCCGCCCTGACAGCAAAAATCCTGGCCGCTCTCGGCGAGATGGCGGCCCAGGGAACCACCACGGTGGAAGCCAAGTCCGGCTATGGGCTAACGGTTGAAGCGGAGATGAAATCCCTGGAAGCGATTCGCGCTGCGGCCTTGCGCTGGCCAGGGACAGTGGTTTCGACATTGCTGGGGGCGCATGTCGTTCCGCAAGAGTTCCAGGGCCGCTCGCAAAAATACATCGAACTCGTCTGTCAAGAAATGATCCCCCAGGCGGCCAAACGGAAGCTGGCGCGGTTTGTCGACGTGTTTTGTGATCGCGGAGCATTTAGTGAAAAGGGAACTGCCGCGGTTTTCGCGGCCGCGCTGCAGAACGGCCTTGAAATACGCGCCCACCTTGCCCAGCTTTCACCTCCCGCAGAAGGCTTTGTGGAGTCCTTGTTGAACTGTTGCCAGCCAGTTTCTCTCGACCACATGGACCACGTAACGGACGCGGAAGTCGGCCAACTGACCAAACATGACACGGTCGTAACATTCGTTCCTGGCGCAAACTATTTCCTCGGCGTCGACCACTATCCGCCGGCCCGCAAGCTCATCGATGCCGGCGTTCCAGTGGCGCTGGCCACCGACTACAACCCAGGATCATCTCCGACATGCAGCATGCCGTTTGTGCTTTCGCTGGCTTGCACACAAATGAAGATGTCGCCGGCCGAGGCCATCGCGTCCGCCACCATCAACGGCGCGTGGGCCCTGCGGCTGGCCCAGCAAAAAGGATCCATTGAGCCAGGCAAGGACGCTGATCTGGCGATCTTCAACGTCAGCGATTACCGCGAAATTCCCTACTGGTTCGCCGCCAACCGGTGCGTGGCGACAGTTTTGAATGGAAGCTTCTTCAGCCGCAGGCAATAGAGCTGGAGTGAGCGACAGTCCATTTCGCTGAGCACGAAGAAATCCGCCGTCAGTTCCTGTAATCAGCGACCATGCCGCGATTCGAGGAACAGGTGTCATCGCCCTTCACAGGAACACGCGCGAAAACATGCCGCCTCTCGGTTTCAACAACTCAGCAGTGATGTGGAACTCGGCGTTTTCTGCGGATGTTCTCAGCGGTCTCAGCGCTTCAAGATGTTGGTGAAGGGTTCAGAAAAATCTCGAAATCACTGAGCTCGCAGGGAACCTCCGCAGAGTACTTTAGAGAAAAGCCGATAAGCAATTGAGCCACAATCCGAAAAACGGGCAGTGGCTCGGTTTGCGGGCAAACCCACTTTTAACCTCAAGGGCACGAAGGTCCACGCAGGAAAATCTTTGCCTGAAGGCCTTCGTGCCACTTCGTGTCCTTCGTGGTCGATTGCCTTTTGGGGTTGACTATCAACTTGCGCCATCACCGAAAAGCTGCCCGCATTGAGCGAATGCATTCCGGTTGCTATAATCGAGACCGTCCCACCAGCGCTGACTGCTGCGCGAGTGAGTCGGCAGTCTCCACACCGTTTTGTCGGCGTGTCGCAACGACCCGCCCAGCGCCGCAGTCAAGCTGTGAGCCCAAACGTGGCCAGGTAGCTCAGGTGGTAGAGCGCAGCCCTGAAAAGGCTGGCGTCGGCGGTTCAACTCCGTCCCTGGCCACCATATTTTCAATCACTTACAAGCCTTCCTGTCGGTCACTTGGTCACAATTGGTCACAATTCAATTCACTAGACGGCTGAGTCTCTCTACGGCTCTCTGTTGGCTCTCGGGCACGAACTGCTGGTAGATGTCCAGAGTGGTGCTCGAACGTGAGTGTCGCATCTGCGCCTGCGCGTCCTTCACGTCGGCACCGGCCATCTTCAGCCAGGTCGCATGAGATGTTCGCAGACTTCTCCAGTTCACCCATGCCAGTCCCAACGTGCGAGCCGCAGGTTTGATGAACCGGCAGAGTATGTTGTTGTCGCGAAGCGGTCCCCCGGACCGAACTCCCTGGAAGACCAGATCTTCCGGGCCGTCAGACTTCACAACCTTGTATTTGCGTATCGCGTTGCCGGCTTTGACCTCGACAGTCAATCGCTTAAGCCGGTGGATGCGGTCGATGACGCAGCAATTCACGC
The DNA here is from genome assembly GCA_963735545.1 of uncultured Acidobacteriaceae bacterium. Lineage (GTDB taxonomy): Bacteria > Acidobacteriota > Terriglobia > Terriglobales > Acidobacteriaceae > PALSA-270. The sequence goes on along the minus strand of CAVTLU010000025.1, from coordinate 6,821 downwards.
CGATGGTCGCGTTGGAGGCTTCACTCTTAGGTGCCCCCCAATCGCCGCGGCAGAACCTTTCATCGACCGTGATGGAGTTGAGTCCTATATCGTTCCAGCGTAGGCCGGCTAGTTCGCTGACTCGAAGCCCCGTGTAGATCGCCACATGAACCATCGAAGCGTAGGGTTCGGGAATCAGGGAGGAGGAGCGAGTGTTTTCGTCTCTTCAAGAACTCAAAGCAAGCCTCCGATCGACGGGCTACATTGCCGATTCCGTAGCGACGACGACCGTTTACTTGTCGTCGAAGCTCCATAAGCCGCTGCTGTTGGAAGGTCCCGCCGGCAGCGGGAAGACCCAATTGGCGTACGCAGTTGCGGAAGCAGCAGACACTACGGTCGAGCGCCTGCAGTGCTATGAGGGCATCAACGAAGAAAAAGCCATCGGCAAGTTCGATGAATCCCTTCAAAGGCTTTGCGTAGAACTCAAAGCCAAGTCCGTCAGCGTTGATTGGGAATCCCTGCGGACGGAGTTGCACGGCCAGCAGTTTTTCGGTGCCGGGCCGCTTTTGCGCGCGTTGCAGTGCGAAAAGCCTTGTGTGCTGCTGATCGACGAACTGGACAAGGTGGATCACGCATTTGAAGCACAGGCATTCAAGCGGGCCGCCTCGTGTTTTGGCTTAGGTCGTTATCTGTACTACTTCACCGGAACGTGGGTTGACCTCGACGAGCGCAAACGGCCGATGAACATTCCCCGGCTGTTCGGCTGGGCGACACCGCAGGGCTGGCGACAGGGTCTTAGGCCTGGACAGGAACCGAAAAATACGGCGCCGACACCCGCTCCAAGTACGAATGCCAGCCCAAATGACATTCCACAGGGGAGAGGAGTAAACGCCGAGGATTCAAACGCCCTCGTACGCCAGATCGCGGCGATGTCGAAGCCGTTAGGCTGGCGGCTTTATCGCGGGCTGCTGAAGAGGAGTGCTAGCGTCTGGAATCCGACCCAGATTCGCGACGCCGATGTTCTGCGAAAGGTGTTGGAGCAAATGCAGTCCGCGGAACGGGGCTTGCGCCGCTTGGAGGCTGCCCTTGACAAAGCAGGACCCGAAACTCTGGTTCCCATTCTTCGATCCCTTCGGCTCCGTTCTCTCGATCAGGTCGACTGCCTGGAAAGCCTGAAGAAGATTGTCTCCGCCGCTGAGGTAGCAGCCGGGCTGGCGCATTGATTCCTTGACGATTGATCCTCACAAATCTCGGGTCTAGTGACTTCGCAGTCCAATACTGCTGCGCGGGCGAGGCTTGCAGCGGGGGCTGGACTGATTACTCCTCGGCAAGACGATAATCGGGCGCCCCGGCTTGATATCCTGATAGTGTTTGTTGTAGCGAACTAGTGCGTTCTTCCGGCGGCCCGGCATGTTCTTTCGGAACGCCAAGATTATTTTAGCTTCGATTCGAAGAGGCCAAATGAGCAGTCCTTATGATGCAGCATGGAAAACACGACTCGTGGAGCGCGAGTTCCCGGATCGTTCATTCGACATCGAGTTTTGGCAGGAGCAGGGAGACGAAGCAATCTTTGCTGCCGCCTGGGAATTGGTGGAGTTAGCTGAGGAAAGCCATGGCAGAAAACCCACACTACAGAGAACTGTTACAGCTCTTAAACGAATTTCAGGTTGAATATTTGATCGTCGGCGGCTTCGCGGTCATGAAGTATGGCGAGCCACGTTATACCAAAGATCTCGACGTGTGGGTGCACAATTCGCGGCAGAATTCGGTTCGAGTGGTCGAAGCGCTCAAAAAGTTTGGCGCTCCCCTCGACCATGACGGGATCACTGCGCAGACATTCACGGAGACACAGGTGGTCTATCAGATTGGAATTGCTCCAGTGCGCATTGATATTATGACCGAAATCACAGGCGTCGAGTTTACCCATGCGTGGACGAAAAGAGTCGAAAGCACATTCTTCGGTGTTCCGGTGCACTTCATTTCCTTAGACGACCTCACGGTCAACAAACAGGCTTTGGGCCGCGGCAGCGACCTGAAGGACCTGCAGCAGAATCCAAAGAGCAGAAACTCAGAAAAGTAAGTCGCTGGCACTGCCTCGCACTTCGTCGTTCAGATTGGAATGAGTCCACGCCGGATTCCCAGCGTACCTGCGCGGCCATCCGCAACCTCAAAGGTCGACGGTGACCATCGTTCGATAGTCGGACTCAACTGCCCACACCGCTAACTAACTCTGGTTGGTCGTGCCGCGACACCTCTGGGGCACGTCTCCCCGCCTAAGGGGTGAATTTCGCTTATGTGAATCCTTCCTGAAACCAACCTCCGTGATTCTTCTACCAGAGGCTCGGAGAAATTGCAGGTTCTCAAGGCGACCCTACGACCGCGGCAATGTGACCACAATAGACTCCGGTACCGACTCGCGCGCGTCCTGCCTTATACGGAATACGATCTTGATGACTTCTGGCCCGATCTCAATACGCTGGACGAGCGTGCGAATCGTGTCTCGACGGGAAAGCCAGTCGGAATTTGAAAGGTGCGGCCCGACGGCTGCCGCCAGCTCACGCAGACGGCTCGCCGCAAGTCGCAAGTGTTCTAATTGATCGACATCCACCGTGTCATCCTTCTCGACACCACGGCGGCGCCACTCGTCGAGGAGAAGAACTTGGTAAGCGTAGTTGCGGGCCAGCCGGTCGGGTGAATGGACATAGATCCGGTCGATGGCGCCGACGGCAGCCAAGTCACGCAGCCGATCCAGGGCTGGCCGAATCAGAGTGGCTCCACTGTATCCATCATCGACAAACTGTCGCTCGGGCGGCACCGGTGTGCCGTCGCTTTGGGCACGCTCGTTGAGCGCTGCTGTCTGGCTTTCAATAGTGTGCGCGGCCGCCTGCTGTTCGCTGGAAACGCGCGCGTAGAACGCGGCTCGAATGGTTGTCATGAGAACCTCCCAGGGGCAGGCTGGGAGGTCGGCTGGTCGCAGGCAAGCGGGGTTCTCTCTGGTGGAGCGTACACGGTAGGCTCTGATGTGCAGCAGTTCCTACAGCGCCAGGGCGCGGCAAGGGGTCGTACGCTCCGGTTCTCTCGCTCTGCACCCTTCCCGCGCAAATGAGGAAGCAGACGGGCCTTGTCGTCTGCCCAAGTGAGGTGAAGCGGGGCGAGCGACCAACAGCTTGCGGGTGCAAGCTCGCCCGTGTGCAGCTTGAGGCGAGGACATCCCCCGTCTTTAGCTGCGTTTCCGCTGTGCGGGGTCCAAGGTCTCGCAAAAGCAGCGAGACTTTTAGGCACCCGATCAAGAAGCTCGTTTTGCTGGTACGGACGAGGGGTGTTTCTAGGACGAGACTTGGCCAGCCAGGAACTAATACGGGAATTCGGCGAAAGAGAATATTTGAACCTCCGACCCCCTGGTCCCGAACCAGATTCAGGCGCTTATTGAAATCTGTAGAAATTTGTTGTTTCTAAGTGATTGCTGTTGAATAAGTTGCGGCGCGGTGATTGTTCTTTGTTGAATTCGGTTGAACCGAAGTGCTTTCGCCGCCTCATTTCTATCTACAGCTCGGAAGCTTCATGCTGCCGCCCGATTTAAGACCGTTCATTGCGGCAGCGCGGAGCCCCCCAAGAATCAGGGCCTCGCCATGCAGTTCGCCGGTGAGCGACGCACGTTGAGAGATAACGGCATGTCGTTCTTCTTGCTGGTGCCCTGGCACACGTTACGCAAGTCGGCGTTTGAAACTGACCGTTTTCCAGTCCGTCCTTTGCGGGCGGCTCGCCCGTCGGTTGCGGCATTCGCAGATGCGGAGTGAGGGTGGTTTCAGCCGCATGGGCAATAACACCTGACTCTCGCACACTTTAATCTTGCTAAACGAAATTGTTAGCACTTTCGGGTTGACACGTACCGCGATACTGCCTAGCTTTCAGTTGGCCACAACCGAGTGAAATGCTGCTCTCAAGACACACCAAAGCCACACCGTCCGACCAAATCGCCACAAACAAAATCGGGAGAGGACATGATAATCAACCTTGGCTTCTGCTTTGCGCTCATCGTGGTGTTTGCCGCGGGGCAGAATACCGCGCCCGAGGGATTCGAACTGTGGACCGCATCCTCAATGACGCAAGTTGAGCAAGGCCTCAAAACCGAATCAGCCAGCAGCGCGCACCACGTTGCTGTGCGGCATCTCGCCGATTTTCCCGGTGACGCCTTCATGCTTTCGCAGAGAGAAGCGGATGGCGTCGTGGAACGGCACGAGACTCAGGCTGATGTTTTATCGTGCAATCCGGTTCCGCCACGCTGGTCGTGGGCGGCATCATGGTGGGCGGAGAAACCGTGGAACCTCACGAAAAGCGCAACGGCACCATCGAGGGCGGAATCCGGCGAAAGCTTTCGGCGGGGGATATCGTCCGTATTCCTGCCCGCATGCCTCATCAGATGCTGCTCGACGGCTCTCCCGGGTTCACCTACTTTGTGATCAAGGTGAAGGGCTATTAGACTCGCGAATTACTCAAACCACCGTGGCCTGACATTTTGCTTAGAGTGCCCTATGCCGAGCTTCTCGATGCTCTTTTGCGGGCATTGTGAAGTGAAGGCTTCTAACCGTTTTTCGTCTGCCAGGAGCAGAGCGTAAAGTAGGGAATCGGTTTCTGCAACCTCCAACAACGTGTTTGGTCCCCGCCATAGCATGTACACACCCGGCTTCTTAGGAACTTTCTTTATCCCGTGCTCTACCCGTGCGTATGACACATCGTCAGAAATCAACTTGTTTTCTCCAACCCTGAAATGTTCTCAGTGGCGATACTGCTGCGCCCAGACAAGTCGCGGGGCCCAGGTCCCGGTGTGTCAATGGTACTGTAGTAGAATCTGGGCCCGCCGCGCAAAGCAACGATACGGTCGCGTTGCCCAAAACCGCACCGAGGGCCACATTGGAGGACGCTGAGATTTGGGCTCTAAAATACTCTATGTTTTGAAATCGATCTGGGAGGAAGAATCAAACCGGGGCCAACGCCTTCGTCGCGTGTTCTTCTTTGTCGGGTGGCAGGTCTGGAAAAGGGTCGTGGGCCGCCCTGTGTATGCTCATTTGTTCAATGGCCTGCGATTGTGTGTGTGGCCCGACTGCGACGTTTCTCCTGCCGCGCTCTATTACCGCCTGCCCAATGGGAAACCCATAGCTTTTCTCCGTAGATTTCTGGACGGAGGAACATTTCTTGACGTTGGAGCAAATGTTGGATTGGTGACCCTTCTAGTCGCAGACAAGGTGCGACACGCAATTTTGTTTGAACCGAATCCGAAAGCAGCCGAGCGCGCAAGAGAGAATTTGCGGATCAACAATCTCAAATTCGAAGTCGTTGCTGAGGCTCTTTCGGATGTGGCCGGCACGGTGGAATTCGAGAATACCGGAATGAGTTCTTGCAACCGAACTGTGGTTGGATTCACAACCTCTGCTCCTACCATCACGGTCGCGCGTACAACGTTGGACCAATTCTTGCGGGAGCATGGCGCGGCCATACCTCCGATCTGTGCCGTGAAGATTGATGTTGAGGGACACGAGAATTCGGTGCTTCGCGGGATGAAAGATTTCTTAAGAAACCAGCGTCCGCGGCTGGTCATGTTCGAGTACTTGCAGCGGACGAAAATTGCACAGACGCTTGCGATTTTCGACGAGGTCAAATATGTGGTTTTCGAACTCTCGCCTTCCGGTCCCCGCGTTGCAACGGATCAGGTGACTCCACTGCAAGATTTGTTCGCATGCCCGACTGAACGAGCTGCGCAATTTGGACTCAGGCCCCGAGAATGAGTTGTGGAGCCTGGCCGACCCTTTCCATAATTTTCCCGGCCCTCTTTCCAAATGAGGCTGCCACAGACCTCGATGCGATGTTCATCCGTCACAGCCGGGGACTCGAGCCGCCGGCTAGAATCTCTCCGTGCCCAACCGTCTGCAACGCTACTACGGCGCCGGCAACCTGCACTTTATCACTTCCAGTTGCTACCGGCGCCGCACCCTCCTGGGTACCTCGGCATCGTGATCTGTTTCTGAAAGTGCTGGAACAGGGGCGCCGCGCCTACGGCCTCATCACGGATCGCGGATGAAGTCATCGCACATTTGCACTCGAGTTCGTCTGGAGAAGAGATTCGCTATCCCGGTCAGCAGGTGCTGCGAGCTCGCCGCGAAAATCTCGAGAAGGGCGTTCCGGTCGACCCCGCTATCTGGCGCGGGCTGCAGTAGAAGGCAATGATATCGATTTGTCATTCCGGGCGGAGCGAGGAATCTGCTTTCCCTTGGCGACGGCCAGCAGCAGATTCTTCGTCACTGCGCTCCTCAGAATGACAATTGTTGCCTTCCACGACACCGGACATCTTTCCGCCTCACAGCGTTTTTTCCTCCACCTTGTCGAGCTGCAGGTCCGGCAGCGGCTTGGTTTGATACAAATTGAAATCCTCCACGCGCTTGAGAGCAAAGGTCGGCACCTCCGCAGCGTGCATCGCCTTGATGTGAGTAAAATCGGCGCTCTGAACATCGTTGAGCACAAACGGCGGCCGCAAGTCCTCCTGCATGTACTTGATTTCGACATCGCGCATGGCAAGGCCCTTCGCATGGCGAATGTAAAAGGCGTGGGCAGGCATCGGTCCCAGCCGGTTGGGTTCGGGATAGCCATTTTCAAGCTCCGGGGGCTGGATTGAGGCGTCTTGTTTCGTTCCCCCGCCCTGGTGAAGCACAAACATGTTGCTGATCTGCACATCTTCTATGGAGTGCCCGGGAATGCCCACGATCAGCGAGGCCTGCTTGGAAGCGCAATTGGAGACGACGATATCGCTGATGTTCACCCGCCGCAGCTCACCTACCGCAACCCCTTCG